>JAIKVQ010000108.1 GCA_024685565.1 Bacillota bacterium | reverse complement strand
CACGGTCAAGGAAATCACCGACAGATTTATCGTAATTGAAAGGTAGAGTTAAATTATGAAGTCTATAGGACTTGTAGAGGTAAAAAATGTTTCAAAAGGGATAAAAGTCACCGATGAAATGTTAAAAGGCGCAGGCGTTGTTCTTATACAGTCAGGAAGTGTTTGCCCAGGCAAATTTGTCACCATTGTGGGCGGCTCGCTTTCAGAGATACGCGCAGCGGTGGATAGGGCGGTTCTTGTAAGCGAAGATGCACTGATTGATAAATTTGTTATAGGAAATCTTGGCGATAAGGTTTTTGAGGCTATGTGCGGAACCGCTGTCACAGGTGAGAAAAAAGCGCTTGGCATAGTTGAAACCTTTACAGCGGCAAGCGCCATTTTGGCTGCCGATGCAGCTGTAAAAGCCGCAAACATTGAGCTTATAGAAGTGCGCGTCGCAAGGGGTATGGGCGGAAAATGCTTTGTCACTATGACTGGCGAAGTTGCGGATGTAAAAGCCGCAGTAGAGGCAGGTGCAAAGATTGCGGCAGAAGACGGAGTTTTAATAAATACCGAAGTGATTGCAAATCCTCATCCTGAATTGTGGGAAGCCATATTATAAAATTAAACGGTCGGCTAAAGCCGACCGTTTTTATCTTTTGATTTTCTTTGTTGTGGTTTTTTCAAATTCACTGTCGCGGAATTTGATTTTATGGATTTGCTTGTACTGTGCAACAGACTTGTTTAATTCATTTTTCACAGCATCTTCAATTTTGTCCTTAAATGACATATCTTCGGCGTATATTTCGGCAGTTATAAAGCCGTCCTCGGCATAAACCAAAACCTCTGTTACGCCCTCAATTCTGCCTATCAAGTATTCAAGCTCCTCGGGATAAACATTCTTTCCGTTGTCAAGTATGATAATGTTTTTCTTTCTGCCTGTAATGAATACAAAACCGTCCTCGTCAATTCTTCCAACATCACCTGTTAAGAACCAGCCGTCCTTGAAAACTTGTGCATTTGCCTCGGGGTTGTTGTAGTAGCCGAGCATAACGATATCGCCCTTAACGCAGAGCTCGCCCTCGCCGTCTTCGTTTTCGTTTATAACCTTCATTTCGACATTTTTTATCGGCTTACCGATACTTCCAAGCTTGTTGCCCTTAAGGAGACTAAGGGACACAATCGGTGAACATTCGGTAATGCCAAATCCGTTTACTACCCTAATTCCCAAATCGTCAAATCCTAAAATAAGCTCATCGGGAATAGGCGCACCGCCTGTTATAATCATCTCAAGATTTCCGCCGAAAGCGTCGATTACCGACTTAAAGAATTTGCGGCGAAGGTCAATGCCGACCTTTCTGAGACTGTTGCTGAGCTTAATCATATTTTTAAGGAGCTTGTCCTTGCCTGTTTTTGCGGCATTTTTCCAAATTGATTTGTAGAAACTTTCTACAAAAAGCGGAACAACCGAGATGTGCCCCGGCTTTGCCTCGTTGATGTCACGGAGAATATATTTTAATCCGCCGTTTATGAAAACGGGGAACCCGCAGTAAAATTGACATAGAATACACGCCATCATACCGAAGGTATGGTTAAGCGGAAGAACGCAGACGGTACCTTTCGGGAACTTAAGCGACTCTATTGACAAAATCATATCCGACATAATGTTTCGCTGACAGAGCATAGCGCATTTCGGAACGCCGGTCGTGCCTGATGTAAATATGAAAACACATGGCTTTTCGAGGTCAAACCCAATATCGGTAACCTTGGTTTCGCTAAGCTGAGACCTGCCCTTTTCAACTGCGTCGGAAAAATTGTCAAGACACAGGCTGTGTTTTAGCTTGTCCTGCAAAATTTCGGCAAGTTCCGCCTTTTTTGATGAATAAACAAGTGTTTCCGCGCCGCAGGCGTCAAAAAGAGCTGCAGCCTCAGCGGACTTTAACTCCTTGTCGAGCGGAACAATGGCGTTATTTGATATAATCGCCGCAAAATAGGTGATAATCCATTCGTAGCTGTTTTCGCCGTATAGTGCAATTTTCCCGTCGGAAATTCCGAGTCCCGCAAAATAGCTTGCAAGCGCAAGAGCGTCATCAGCGGTCTTGCGGAAAGTGACGCAAACCTTCTTGTCACCTTTGAAATAATGAAAGGCAAGGTCATCAGGCTGTTTTTCTGCGACCTTTAAAAGCATATCCCTAAGGTCGGTGTAGTGTGGGATTTCATAACCTCTTGTGTTAGACATAATTATTCCTCCTTATTTTCAGCGGACATTTTGGCGGTCTGGTCGGCGGTAATGAGTGCGTCGATAAGTTCGTCCAATGCTCCGTTTAGAATTTGTTCCAATTTATATAATGTAAGATTTATTCTGTGGTCGGTAACGCGGCTTTGCGGGAAATTGTAAGTTCTTATGCGTTCGCTGCGATCGCCCGAGCCAATTTGCGATTTTCGTTCGTCGGCAATTTGCGAATTTCGCTCAGCCTCCATAACCTCAAAAATACGAGAACGCAGGATTTTCATTGCCTTGTCCTTGTTTTTAAACTGTGATTTTTCGTCCTGACAGGAAACAACGATGCCTGTGGGCAGGTGTGTTATGCGGACGGCGGAATCGGTAGTGTTGACGCATTGGCCGCCCGGACCGCCCGCGCGGAAAACGTCAATTCTCAAATCATTGGGATTTATGTCAACCTCAACTTCCTCCACCTCGGGAAGCACCGCAACAGTCGCGGCAGAGGTCTGAATACGCCCCTGTGACTCGGTTGTAGGCACGCGCTGAACGCGGTGGACGCCGCTTTCAAATTTAAACCGCGAATATGCGCCGTTTCCGTTTACCGAAAAGGTAATTTCCTTAAAACCGCCTATGTCGGTGGGGTTAGATGATAAAATCTCGGTTTTCCAGTCCTTGCTTTCAGCATACATAGAGTACATACGGAAAAGGTCTGCGGCAAAAAGTGCCGCTTCTTCGCCGCCTGTACCGCCGCGGATTTCAATAATAACATTCTTCTCATCGTTGGGGTCTTTAGGGAGGAGTAGGATTTTAAGACGTTCGGAAGTTTCTTCTATAGAGTCCTCCGCCTCCGAAAGCTCGGCTTTGGCAAGTTCTGCAAGCTCCTTGTCACCGCTTTGCAGAATTTCTTTGCATTCGGCGATAGTTGCTTTCGCGCTTTTGTACTTTCGGTACTCTTCAACAATTTCCGAAAGGTCGGAGCTTTCCTTGCATAATTTTTTAAAAGCCTCCTGGTCGCTTATAATATCAGGCTCGGATAGCCTGCGGTTTACTTCTTCAAATCTTTTCTCAAGTGAATCAAGCTTGTCAAACATATAAAAAATCCTTTCCGTAGGAAATACCTAAAAACTACCACACATTATACAATATTTTATCCCAAAAATCAATATTTTAGAATAAAATAACAATATATATAGGAAGAAACTCAAATTATTTATACAGCATATGGCAAAATTCATAAAAAATATACCAAAAAATAACATAAAAGGAAAAAAGTGACGATAATCTCATAAAAACCTTGACAAAAGAGTCTTTAAGGTGTAAAATCATACAGTAAAGTTGTATGTGCTGTAGGTGGCGCAGGGGGTATTTAGTAAAATTTTTGCAAAATTGCAAAAAAATTACATAAATATTCCTCTTTGACAGCTATTTTACAGTTATGTTACAACTGCAAAAATTGCATTGACATACCGAAAATTAGGTGTTACAATCAATGCATAGTCAGGGCGGTATCGCTTTGACAACACATAGTTCCGATGTGAGAAAGAAAGGGTGCACTCGGAATACAGAAGACACCCTTTCAAAAATAGAAAAAGGGAGGATTTGAAATTATGAAAAATTTCAAAAGAGTAATTTCCGCTGTTATCGCATTGGCATTATCAGCAAGCACATTCGTTGCAGTTAGTGCTTCAAAGTTCTCTGATGTAGATAACACAAGCTATGCTGAAGCTATTGACGTGCTTACAGCATTGGATGTAATCCACGGTTATGAAGAAGAGGGCGGTCTCGTATTCAAGCCCGAAGGTGAGATTACAAGAGCGGAAGCTGCTACAATGATCGTTGGTGCTCTTAATATGAACGCTGACGCAAAGGCAGCAGCAGGCACATCAAAGTTTACAGATGTAAACGAAAAGGCTTCATGGGCTACAGGCTACGTTAACGTAGGTGTTGCTCAGGGCTTCATCAACGGTATGGATGATACAACATTCGCACCTCAGGAAAATGTAACATACGCTCAAATGTGCGTAATGCTTACTTTAATCACAGGTTATGGCGACTATGCTAAGGCATACGGTGGCTGGCCTACAGGCTACACCACAATGGCTGCACAGGCTGGTATCAATAAGGGCGTTGCAGTTTCTAACGACACACCTTTAAAGAGAGGCCAAGTTGCTCAAATGCTTTACAACGCTATAACAACTCCTGTTTTAGGCGTTACAGAGTACAGACTTGACGGTAACACATACTCAAAACTTGACGGTTCAGGTACTAACAAGTTTAAGTCAATCCTTTCTGATAAGTTTGACGGCTATGTAATCAAAGGTACAGTTGATAGCTTCCCTGCAGCAGGCGAAGTAAAACTTTCAGATGTAACATCTGATTATGTTAAGGCAGAAGATGCTGACAAGTACTTTGATGGAACAGGTCCTTATGCTATAAATAAGGCTGTAATCGAAAATGGTATCGACCTTTCAACTTCAATTAAGCAACAGGTTAAGGCTATATTGTATGTTGATGCAAACGACAAGAAACACCTTGTATTTGCTACACAGACAGAGGCTGTTGA
>JAIKVQ010000082.1 GCA_024685565.1 Bacillota bacterium | reverse complement strand
ATCCGTGAGGTTATGCACAGTTTTTCTGTTTCGAAAAGGAATTCATCTATATTTAAAGGCGATATATACCCTAAATCAGAAGTTGTATTCAATGTATCAATCAATTCAGAGATTTTTTTTAATCGCTTCTTTAATTCCTTTGTTTCCTGCTGAAATTCCGTCATAGAACCCTCCCAAAACAAAAAAGCCTGCCGAATTAAATCAACAAGCTTTTTGCGTTTATTTGATATTCTGTTTTACATAAGTTTTTTTGCTAACGCATGATTTTCAGAAATAAGATAGATAAGTTTTTTTGCTGTCGGAGTCGGATTTGATTTGCCGCATTCCCAAGCCTCTACCGTACGGCAGGATACACCCAGAACAGATGCAAACATTTTTTGTGTCATACTAAGAGATTTTCTTATTTCTGCAACATCTACTGTAGGCAAAGACCGTTTCCTTGCAAAAGTTTCCGCTCCTGCTTTGCCTTTTTCATATTTAAGTGTTTCTCCAAGCCCATCCATTATTCCTGAAAAGAAGTCTATCTTTTCAAAGTTTTTGTCTATTTCCTCAGGTGTAAGCTTTGTATTGAATTTCAGTTCAGCCATCTAATCTCACTCCTTTTTGATAGCGTCAATCATCTGTTTGATTGCATGTTTTTGTTCTTCTGTTAGGTTGTCCTGAATGTTCTTTGGATATGCAAAAAGGAAATATAACCTTTCTTTTTCAAAGACATCAAGATATATAACTCTTCCTCCTCCGCGTTTTCCGCGCCCCTCGAGCTGTATTCTGAGTTTTCGTGCACCGCCTGTTCCTTGAATCAGATCACCCATTTGCGGATTTTCAAGCAATGCATTTTCAAGATTTCTCAAATCTTCATCAGATAATCCCATAGCATTCCAGCAGTTGAGAAATGGTTTTGTGAAAACAAATTCTCTTGTCATTAAAAAATCCACCTCATTCCTCTATTTATATTATATACGATATTATCGTAGTTGTCAACCTTTTTCATATTTTTTTCTTTTTTCCAAATCACTTCGTTTTGTTGTTAAAATATCATAAAGGATAGGCGAAGCCTTTATATTGATACATACCCTGTTTCTGTTCGCACAAAGAAGAGCCTCACCTCGCTGATTCCGTATAATCTGCATTGTTTCCTCATCAGAAAGCGACATATATTTCTGAACTGCAAAGGCTTCATCCTCCTCCAGCTGCAATATAAATTTTATTCGGGAATTGTTAATTACACCTTTCCCGTATTTGCCATCATCTAATGAAAAGAAATCGCCAATGTCCTGTGTTGCGGCAAATGCAGCTCCGCCGTATCCTCTTATTACCTTAAATATTTCCAGAACATAATCGGCAGCAAGTCTTGATGAGCTTGCACCTATTAAAGTCCACAGCTCGTCCAGAAAGATTATTTTCTTTTGTATTCTGCTTTCCTTTGCCTTATCCCACACAAAGTCCAAAGCGATAAACATCCCCAAAGGCTTTAAGTGGTCTGTCATTTCGGAAATGTCAAGAACAATGTACTTGTTTGAAAGGTCAACATTCGTTTCTCCGCCAAAAGCAGACAGCGAACCTACCGCAAACTTTTCAATCATAAGAGCAAGGTCTCTTGTTTCCTCTTTTGAACGAAGCTCTGCATGTAAATCCCTTAATGTCGGCATTTTCTTAAATTTGCCCTTTTCTGTATAAAGAGATTTATTATCAAAGGTTATACCAAATGACGCATAGGTTCTTATAACCGCGCTATCTATAAGATTAAGCTCATTTTGTGTAATGTCGCTTTTTATAAGCGAGAAGAAAATCATCAGCTTTTGCAGTTTTTCTGCTAAGATAGAATCGTCTCTTGTGTCCTTTTTGAATTCATAATCTGTTGATAAGCTTGTCTTCCGTATTTCCATAATGTTTATGCAGTCCTTAGATGACGGGGCTATTCGTATATACTTACCGCCCACCGACGCACAGGCGTCTGCAAATTCGTGTCCCTTTATCGGTGCAATTATAAACACCTGCGTACCTTGCATTCTCATCCTTAAAGCCATACATTGCATTAAAAATGATTTTCCTGCACCTGACATTCCCAAGATACAGCCGTTTGCATTCGGGTATTTATCGCTGTCAAATATATCGAGAATTGCAACAGAATTGTTATACTTATTAAGACCAATAAAGATACCATTCGGATCATAGATTTCAAATGAAGAAAAAGGAAATGATGCCGCAAGAGAATCGGTTAAAATGTTTCGCCTTGCTTTCCTCTCGATATCTGCATCTAAGGAAAGAGTCGGAAGCGATGACAAAAAGCATTGTTCATGCTTATAGTCTGCCCTCTTTACAATCATACTCATTGATGTGCATAATGTTATAACATCGTATACTCTTTCCTCAAGCTCGTCCAAATCCTCGCCTGTTATCTCTATAACAGTTGTCATATAGTAAAAGTCCTGGTTATCCCTGTTCATACTTTCTTTTAGGTACATACCCGATGAAATCGCATCGTCAAGCTCCTCAAAGTCCTGTCTTGTATCTCCGACATCACGCATTTTACTTCTGTTGATCATAGTCTTTTGAGATATCCGTGATAGGATTTTATCCTTTTGCATTCTCTTAAAGGTAAAGGATATTCCTATATTATCCCCTGCTTCGACAAGCGGTGACAACCAAGCAGCTTCATTCTTTGTCTTATACCCATAGCCGGCAACATACAGATATGTATGATAAATACCATCAACCACGATATAGTCCCTGCTGGTCAAATCGGCAGAGGACGGCGAAATAATGTCAGGTATAGTAGTCTGACCTGTCCAAAGAGGCGGAATTTCAGTCTCTTTTTCCTTGCCTAACAGTTTGGGTATCTTGATTTTTTTGACATTCATTTTACATTTCCTCCGTATCAGTTATAACTTCATCAAATATAACGCCGTCAAAATTACCCGGCTTTACAAATTTTGAAGTATGCTTATTTATGATCCCGTAAAACAAATTTATTAAAAAGCCGTCATCGTCGGTATTGATTACTTCAAGTCCGCATTGCGAAAGATACCGTTCTGCCTTGTATGCCTCGTCACTTAAATACTTAATTGCTTCTCCCACGCTCACTTGTCCGTCAAAGCTTTTATGTGCATACTCAAAGACAATAAAAAAACGCTTTTTAACAGCGGTGTTATCTGATAAGCCTTTTACGAAATTCATTTCATCGAATATCATTTTTTTGCATAGTTCGTTCCGTTCATTCTCGGCACAGTTCTCAAGCCGTTCAAGGTAATCGTCTATATCTGCTCTTTGAGTTACTACCCGTATCTGAATATTATCCGGTGCTACCTTCAAATAAGCAGCAAAGTAGAATATAATATTTTCCTGCTCAACCTCACTTTTTAAGTAAAAGTTTACCGGCAATATTTCTAATACCTTTATAAACCTACCGTCATTTAATTCAACAATTCCGTTCTTTATATCAGTTATACCAATCCATTCCTGTGTACTGTTTTCGTAAATGTTATTCTTTTTCATTTGACTTCCCCTCTGTATTCTAATATTCGCCTGTTTTTTAACCATTTCCACCATATTTTTACAAAAACACTCATAGGGTCGTCATTTATACCCATTATTGAAAATCCACCTATCGGTATAGCAAAAGTAGATGAAATAATTATTTTCCAAGTAAGGCTGACTGGCACAAATCTGAATGTTAAATAAATGAAGGGAAAGGATAAAATTCCCGCCTCCACAACATTCCTTATACCGAATATGCCCATAATTTTACCGCTGTCCTCAAAATTTGCTGGTATATGATAATCATTCATTTTATCTGCTCCTCTCTTGTCTCATTTTCCTTTGAAATATTAAAAAGGCACATTCCGAAAACAGCAAATGTTCCACCTGCCATTAGACCTAAAATAAAGCAAATAACTTTTTCTAACATAAAAAAAACCTTTCCACATAAAAAGAGACCTGCTAAAATATGAACAAGTCTCTTTAGTCATATTATTTCATAAGCCAATCAAGCGTGTAGATTTGTTTGATTCCGTTATGTGATGTTAACGGTTCATCATCCATGGTCAAAAGATATTTGGGATTATGGTCGGAAATACTGTCAAGCGGATTTAGTTCCCTCTCAAGTACATTATCATCAGTTACCGTATATGCAACCTGATAATATTCCGTCCCCTCTTCACCTATGGCTATGAAGTCAATTTCAGAGCCCCCTGTCTTTCCTACATATACCTCATATCCTCTGCGTAAAAGCTCCAAGTAAACTATATTTTCCAATATGTGTCCTCTGTCAGCCTTTTTAGTACCAAGCAAATAATACCTTAAACCAATATCTGCAATATAATATTTGCCGCCTGTTTCAAGATGTTGTTTTCCTTTTATATCGTACCGCTCTGCTTTATATATTATAAAGCTGTCCTCGAGTGCTTTAAGATAGTTTTCAACAGTATTTACCGATATTTTATTCCCGTTCGAGGTTAATGCATTTGCTATTTTTGTAGCTGATGTCGGATTTCCGATATTATCAAAAATAAAGCGTATAACCTTTTCAAGCATCGGTACATCAAGTATTTTCTTCTTTGATACCACATCCTTTAATACTACAGAGTTATATATTCCCTCTAAGTAAATTGATTTTGCCTTTTTCCCGTTAAGCTCCAATATATACGGAAAAGAGCCGCTTTCAATATATTCTCTGTATCTCCGTGCTAAGTTATTCGTATCATTAAAGGTACTCATATACTCCTTAAAAGAAAGGGGCTGCATTTTTATCTCAACATATCTGCCCGACAAAAGTGTTGCAAGCTCGCCCGAAAGTATATTTGCATTTGAGCCTGTTATATACAAATCCACATTTTTCTTTATATACAGTCCGTCACAGGCTTCCTGAAAATCTTTTACCTTTTGGACTTCGTCTAAAAAAACATAGTTTTTCTTACCGGGCAAAAGTCTTTCATTCACATAGGAATACAATTCCTTGTATCCTCTTATTTCTTCAAAATCCGGATCCTCAAGATTTACAGATATAATCTGCTCTTCCGATACACCATTTTCTTTCAAATATTCTCTATATAGCTCATATAAAGTAGACTTACCGCATCTTCTGATACCCGTTACAACCTTGATAAGCTCCTTGTCCTTGAATTCTATGAGCATATTAAGATATTCGTTTCTCTGTATCACTTTGTCACCTTCTCTGCTATTTTGTAAAATCATTATAACAAACTTAATTTATTTTGTCAAGTTTATTAAATGGATTTTATAAACTATATTTTTAATAGATTTTCTTCAATGAATATTATATATTAAAAAGACACTTATGCTTCACTTTGACAAAGCCCAAAACGGACCTCCTGCGGAGGCATCGCCTCTTGCTTCATTAAGTATTATTGAAATATCCCATTCCTGATTTGTTCTTTTTCTGCCTGCCGGATCTGCAACAAGCACCTTTCCGCTTTCGGTAATCCCCCGAAGCACGATAAAATGTCCGCCGTTTGTAAAATGCCCTTTTGACATAATTACTATTATCAGAGTGCCGTTTGATAATAGCTTTATAAGTTCACTTTTTGATGACCTGCCTAGCTTTTGGACCTTTAATCCGTAATGCTGTCCGCCTTTTGGAATGAGAGAATGATAGCTGCCATTTCCCTCACACCTATATCCGTTTTCCGCTGACCATTTTGTAACCATAGGCGGAGTCACATCTTTTCCTGTAAGTGTAGAAACTACTATTGCAAGTGATGTAGGACCGCAGCCTGATGAGGATATTGTTCCTGTTTTTCCGTATTTAATGTTTCCCCAGCTCTCATCATACTGATTGTAATATACAACCTCGGTTTGTCCTCCACCTAAAACTGTCCCTCCGCCGCCGTCTTCCACATCATTATCTGCCATATCACTTCCGGGCGGAATGTATTGATCGCTGACTGTCGAATACATCAGCCTTGCCCAATTTTTCTCTTCATCTGAAAACCCCAATTCATTCATCATTTCGTCAGGCGTTTTTATGATAATTTCACCTGTTTCTTTATCAATTGTATAACTTCTCCTAAAAGATTCCTCCACATCCTTTCTGTCTATATCTTCTACCTTTTGCTTATGTAATACCGAATCAATACTGATTAACCAACAAATATCTACATTCACACCCTCCGGCTGCTTGTAGTACATTTCTTCATAATACTGTGTAATTTCAGTTCCGTGTGCGTTTCTGGCAATAAGTTCAGCATCATCAACCTCACCCCAGCTAAACATGATTTGTGGGAGTGAGGCGATTAGCATAATAGGTATTATAAACACAAACAATACCGCACAGACTATTATTAATATCACCTTTGGTGACAACGCTTCGACAGCTCCCTGTGCTACCGCAACATAATTGCCTGACGCAATTCCGCCGGCAATATTTTTCACACCTTTTACAATCTGGGCACCTCTTGCCGCCTTTTGTGTTGCACTCCTACCGTTTGTGTTTTTTTCCATTTTCTTTTCCCTTATTTATATTATTATCATCATAGTTGCGCTTTTGATAGAAACCATTCTTTTTCTTCTTATTAACCGCAGCGGGATTATGCCTCCCTCTTGGATATTCGGGATTTATCCGCTCTTGTCTGCCAACATTTTCATTGACCGCAAAGGTTCGGTCTGTTCTTTCTTTTTTGTATTTTGTAGCACGATAGTCAGTATTTTGTTGATTGAATTCCGGCATACTTTTACTTTCAACGCTTCTGTCTCTTATTACGGTTCTCTCACTGCCCGATATATTTAAAGAATTGCTATGTGACATTGATTTATCATCACTAATACCTGATATGCTGCTTATTTTTTCAGTTTTCTTACTGCCGTTCACACCATATTCGTTCTGATACTTACCTGTATTTGATGTAATATCCCTTTTAAGCGGCGGTCTTGACTGTTCGGATTCCCGTACATGTGATTCTCCTGAAATCTTACTTCTTAAAAGAGGTCTTGCTCCGGCTTTGCCGTTTTGTTTAGATTTACCGTTAATTTTGCCTTTCTGTACGCTTGTATGTGAAGTTGTGTCTTCAGCATTAGGTCTATTATGTCCCTTTTCAACAGCATTACCCGATTTTGTTTCGATATGTGCCGAATGTACCGTTGCAGAACTTCTTTCTGTTGTACCTTGTCTATTACTGCTTCCTGCAGAATAAGAATCTGTGCTATGAGATGTATTTCTATTATTTGATGTTCCAAATCCGCCGCCTCTGTTATTTCGCATACGCCCATAAGGTGTTGAATTTCTGCCGTTTCTTCCACTACTGCCCTTTGTACCTGAAATACTTTTCCCTATTGCAGATGATATTACCCTTACAGCCATTAAGGACATCATACCGGGAAGTCTTGAACCCATTCCGTTCCCGGTTTCTGCGGGATTTAGTCCAATCTTCCCTATATGACTGTCAATTTTTCGCGCAACTCTTGTAAGAGCAACAACAAAAACAAGCCATATAAGCACGCTTCCTGACGCCATTCTTGACATTGCGGACATGATAAGTTTGAGAAACACGATATTCATTATCATCATTACAAGCATAGAACAGTACATTCTTACCCAACCCTTGAAAACATCGTTTGTGTTTCTGCTTCCGCCCATAGAAAAAGCAAGCGGGGCAAAAAAAGTCAGTATGCTTGTTATCACATACCTTTCTCCAATCTCGAACAGAAGCTTTACCATTTGCACCATAAGCACTATGCCTACAATTATTACAAGCATCCACTTCGCATCGGCTGCCATGGAAAACATACTCTCATCAGGCGTCCTTACCTCTATAGATGAGGGAAGCTGTAAAAGTTCTATTACTTTAGTTGTAATGCCAAGACCTATATCACATATCTGCCTTGAAGCTAAGAGAAGAAAAGAAAATATAAACGTTCTGAAAAAAATAAGCTTTGGATCCTCTGATTCAAAGCCTATCCCCGATATCATTGCTTTTAACGATTGAAATAACAGATTACCGATTAAAAGAGCCCAGCCTAACGCTATAAATACATCTCTGATATCTAAAATTATAGGGGCTGTTTCTTCAAAATATTCTAAATCCATAGACATAACTGAAAGAAGCTCTGTTGAAGCGTAGGTCATAATATCAACCATAATTCCGTATATCCACTCGACTAATCCCTTAAAAATCGGTTCTAACATTATATTTCCTCATTCTTCTCTTATTAATTATACGGTTATCGTTGAAAATCCATCTAACAGCGGTTTTACATACGCCAAAAATGCTCCTATACCGTTTATGATTGCCCACGATATCCAAATTCTTTTTAACCAATCTACCGACTGGTCAACCTTTTGCTGATTGTTTGACAGCTTCATACCTACTACGCACACGGTTGTCATAAGTGCGGCAAGAACTGTACTTATCCCTGCAATTTTGTTATATACATCGACAATTATCTTGTTCGCCAAAGTCCACATATCGTCTATGGCGTATACAGGAACCGTATAGCATAGTATAAATACCGCCGCCAAAATGACAGCATATTTTATTGTCTTTTTCAAATCAAACACCTCCCAAAAACAAACCCTATAAAGCAAACAAACGCTAACGGAACACTTGTTTTCCTCTTTATCAATGAATAAAATACCGAAAAAACTGCCGAAAAGAAAAGAATTACTGCAAGAGTGTTTATTCCTACACCAAAGCCCAGTCCTGCTATGTACTTTATATCTCCACCCTTTAACTGTGAATATTTAAGTGCTATCAAAAATAGCGGCAATGCAGGATATACAGCTCCTGCTATTCTTTCAAAAGTTCCGATATTGTAAAAAAAGATACCCGAAATGCAGATAAGAAAAATTGCATAATCGGGTATTTTTCTATACTTTAAATCAAGCATTCCGGCAATCAGCATACTTAAAAACAGCATCAGTCAGCACCTGAGAAATCGTCCTCATATAGGTCGCCGTTTATAGTAATGCTACCTATCAGTTTTTTACAAAATTCCGTTCTGTTTACGCCTCCGCCGTTTATATAAATTTCAAATGAGTGCGTTTTTGGTGACTCCTTTGTACCTGCAAGTTCAACGGGCGTATAGATCTTTCTTGCTCCTATTGAAGAAATCCTGCTCTTCGGAAGAATAAAGCTGTTTCCGCTTTTTTCCATAGTCACAGCGTCGCCCTGCGTTCCAAAGTTATTGGTGACTGTCCACGGCAAATATACAGTAGCTTTTGTAGGTGCTGAAACTGTTGCTGCCGGTGTTCTTGTGCCTCCCCATGAAGAACAGCCTCCGCTGTTTGAAACAAGAACTGTTGAGATACTGTAATTCACCGTAACCTCAAAACCATAACCGGATTTAAAGGTTGTGGGATTTATTACGGCATTTGCGCTAAGCGTTGTTTTATACTTAAAAGTATGTGAACAGGTTCGGTATTTTTTTCTGCCTGTTCTTGAGTCTGTGCCTATATATACTCTGTGCGAATCCGTTTCTGTCCATGTGATTTCCCCATCACATACGCCTGACGGTCTTACAGTAACCGTGGGATTCGGATTAGGTCTTGGATTTTGCTCATCAGCTATATTCAAGCAGCTTACAACAAGGTATTTTATAGTTTCATTATCCCTAAACTCAACAGGAACCGGATTGTCAAGTCCATTTTTATCAACCGTACTGTTCTCATTTTTTAATACCCAGCCTGATATTTCATATCCGTCGGGAGCTTCAAGCTCAACAGGGATTATGGAGGTGCTATCTCTTTTCAAGACGGTTTCAGTTTCTTCGTCTATGTATGTTACATCAACTATTCTGTTTGTAGGATTACCATGATGTTCCTCTTCCTCTTTAGCCTCTATTTTTTTACATTCAATATTTAGGAATTTATGAGGAATATACATATTAAACGCTATATCGACAGCCTCATCAGTTCCAACATACTGTATAGTTCCGTCGTCAAGCTGAACATTCCAGCCTGTTATTTCATATCCTTCAGGTGCGGATAGCGGTATAGATACATTCGTTTCATTTTCATCAAAAACCTCTCCCGCACTTATACTGTCTGTTGATATTACCTTGTTTTGAGCAGAGTCCCAATACCTGATATCCGCTCCTGTATGTGCAGTAGGTCTTACAACAACCCGTATTGCAGTAAAGTACCAGTACATTCCCTTCGGAAACCACCTGTTTCTGCCTACTGTCTGATGATTTCCGTTATCACTCCAAGGATCGCAGCAACCGCTTTTTACCTTCGCATTACTCTTTACGCAAAGGAAGAAGGTTGCTTCTCCTGCTTTATTGCAGTCGAGCGTAAACCCTTCTACAATGTTATAGTTATATGTTGAATACTTATTTCCGAACATACCGTAATACTGCCAATCCCAGCCTGAAATCTCATAGCCGTTTTTATCGTAGCTCATGTCCTCGAATACAATTTTATCTCCTGTATAACAAGTGATTGTCGGAAATTCAGTCGTGCAGTCATAATCTGTATATGACTCTACGATTTCTTTAACCTCTCCGTTTGAAATGCGTTTTACAAGAAATGACGCTATGGGTTTTTCTATTTCCTGTCCGCTTCGGTTAAGTATTTTTAGTGTTCTGTAATCTTTATTCACATATTCCGGACTCAACTCCGCAAAAGCCGTCTGTGTAAGTGACAAAACAAAAATGGCTGCCAATATGACAGCCATAAATCTTTTAATATTCATAATCATTCCCCCACATCTATTAGCGGATATGGTATTTTAAGAGTGTCCGTATATTCATATTCTCTTGTTTCTCCGCTGCATTTTCTGCATACCGTAAGGGTAAATTCAAGCTTGTCCCCATCCTTTGGTACAAAGGTTTTCATAGCTTCTCTCGTTGCATAATACGCTCTGCTTACCGAAAATATCGGTGCGCTGCTTACAACGATTTTTGCATAATGAATTCTCGAATAACTCTGCCACCCCAAAATAGCACCCTCGTCCTGCTCAAAGCTATTGAATTCTGTGGGATTTTTAAACTCTACCTTAAATTCATAATTTTTACAGTTTCTTTCAAAGTCCCTGTAATTATCAACCGTTATCCAAAATAGCCTTTTATCCGATTCACTTTCGGGATAGTGTACTGTGATTTGAGGCTCCGGAAATGCCACAGCCTCTGCAGGTGATATAATACTTACCACCCTATTATCGTTATCCCAATCCACCTCGCAGGAAAGCATCTCAGAAATAAACCTGAGAGGAACA
>JAIKVQ010000080.1 GCA_024685565.1 Bacillota bacterium | reverse complement strand
TCAACAGGGCGTACAAAATAAACATCTTCTATTACTTCTGCCTTTGCCACACTCTTTATCTCTTCCTTAGGCTCATCTTGTATTTGCGTTTCAACCTTTTCCACCTCTTGCACAGGCTCGTTTTTTTGCGACTGCATCTGTATCTCAGGCATAATTTCCGCATTATTTTCACTGTTTTCTTCCTTATGATTTCTCCTGCCCGAAAAACCAACCACGGCAGCTATTATCGCGAGACAGCATGCTGTAATGTAAATTCCGCTTTTATTATTTTCACTCTTCATTTTATTCCTCCATTAGATGTATTTACTATCAATTATTAACATTTTCAAAAAAAATATTCAGATTTATTTTTTTCTATTGACAAAACTGCTTTTTGATGATATGATTTATTGTGTCTACATGTATATTTATTAGGAGGAATTTTAAATGAAAAGGAAATTATTATCTTTTGCAATAGCCTTTGCTCTGTTGTCGCAGACGTTGGTTTCCGCAGGAGCTCTTACCACTTCGTTAGGTTCTGCCACAACACTTCCTTTGCAACCCAGTAGCGGTGTAGTTTCCACTACTGTAAAAGGTGAAGTTAAGGGTGCAGGCGAGTCCTACTCAACCTCAACCACACAGCAAACTTTTGACTACAGAGCTTCCATTGATATGAGCAATGTGCTGAGTAAATTTAATACATTCTACGGAATCGGAAATGACATGACATCCTCAACATTTACCACCGATTACGCAAATTCCGTTGTTACAGGTCAATTTGATGTAACATTTACATTAACCCCAGGAATTTCGACAGCGACAACTACTCTTGCAGCTCTAGCTCTCCCATCTACTTCTATATTTAAGATTATCAGCAAAGTTCCTGATACTACAGTGTCTCCAAATACACTCGTTGTAACAGCTGAGGTAGTGGATCCCGCAACAGGCCTTCCTGGTTTGACAGTATCAGACCTTAATACCAATAAATCTACATATCTTGCTGACTTTTATCTTGACATAGACAGCTTGTCTGCATCTGTAAAGAATTCAAGCATAACCGTATCTATGGCAGGTTATGTTGAAATCGGGGAAACCGATGAACCCGGTAATCCATATGCAAAAATAAACTTTAATTCAAATACCGCACCTGTCACAGTTTATGTCGGAAGCTCAGGCGGTGGCGGCGGAGTTGCTCCATCAAATGCTCCTACCGCAAACGCTGATTCGGGAGATTCTGTTGTAGGCATAAACGTTACAAAAGTAGGTTCTAACTACTATGTTGATTCCTCTGACCTTCCTAAGGGAGATGAGGCCGGAAATGCGATTTATGGTTGGTATCTTGATAAAGATTGTACAATCCCTGTTACTTTTGATAACAACGGCAGAGCCAAAATATCCGGAAACACCATCTTCTATTCGCGTACAACTCCTATCGCCAGCACGGTTGTAGATAATGTAACAGATTCTGTTGTGGTTAATTCAAATGGCGACGGTACATTTACTGTTGATATGACAACACTTCCCACGCAGGATAACAATGGTCATACAATTTACGGTTGGGATCTTGATGAAGATCATACCACTCCTGCAAAACCGGGCGCAAACGGTGTTTTAGAAATAACATCAGACACTTTGCTTTATCCACGCACATCGCCAATAGCATTTACTGTTATTGGCAAACAGATAGATTCTGTGCCTATTTCAAAAGTAGCCGATGGTATATTTACAATAGATGTTGACAAGATTGATGAGCCTTCTAAGGACGGTTTTGTATTCTTTGGTTGGTACACAGAGCCTAACTTTATAAATCCTCTTTCAGGAACTGCTAATATAACAAAAGACACATATCTGTATCCTCGTTATGTCAACATCACTCCTCCTGAACAGATGATCTCCGAGGAACATATACTCTATGTTTACGGTTATCCTGACGGGGAGGTTAAACCTAATGGTTACATTACTCGCGAAGAAGTTGCTGCTATATTCTACAGATTGTTAAAGCCTGAGTACCGTGCAACAATCGAAACTGATGAGAATTCATTCCCTGATGTTGAAAGCGGAAGATGGTCTAATCACGAAATATCAACCATGGCAAATGGCGGCTATATTGTAGGTGATGAAAATGGTTACTTTAACCCTGCAAACCCGATAAAAAGAGCTGAATTTACTGTAATTGCAAGTAAGTTTGCACCTGTTGACGCCGAGGTTGCAGAGAACTACTTCACAGATATTGAAGGTCACTGGGCAAAAGAGTTTATCTTAAAGATTGCAGGTCAATACTGGATTTCAGGTAATCCTGACGGAACATTTAATCCTGATGCACCTATCACCCGCGCTGAGGCTATGACAATTATTAACAGAATGTTAGTTCGTTACGGCGACCACGAATCTGATTATGCAACGCAATGGCCTGATGTTGACAGAAGCGACTGGTACTATGATTCAGTTATAGAGGCAACAACCCATAACGCTTATGTGAGAACAGAAAACGGCTGGTCAGAGGTTTGGATCGGTGACGAAGAAGTCGAATAGTTTTAATCTTAAAAGCTGTGAACAAAAGTTCACAGCTTTTTTTGTTGCATTTTCTTATATTTAATGTTAAAATATGTCCATAATGTGAATTTGGAGGCAAATCGTTGAAAACTCGTATTTTTATTTTTACAGCTTCTCTTGTCCTTTTGGCTACAGTATTTGCTCTGTATTTTTTGCACAACAAAAAACCACAATCCCCCAATTTAATCCTTTATGTCTACAGTGGCGAGGACATCTCCGCAGGCTCCTTAGCGGCAGGTGCGGAGGAATTCTCAAAAAAATACGGCTACAAGATTGAATTTACCCAAAATAGCGAGAATTGCGACTTGATTTATTCCTCGGGGGAGGATTTTTCGCTGTGCCAGCCCCTTGACAAATACATAAATCCCAAAAATAAGCTATATACAAAAAGAATAATTGATGAATCCTGTACTCAGGGCGGCAAAATCTACGGTATAACAAATGTGCTTTTGGGAAATCTTAACTACGGAGTGTACTATCCCGAACAGTTTGAAAATATTACCAATCCTTATCAATATTACGAAAAGGGCAACTGGACCTGGGATAGTTTCATTGATATGACAACGGCACTTGATTCCAATATATCCATAGACTGGACAAAATCATATATAAATATGCAAAAAGCGCTGATATATCAAAAAAACGGCGAAACGCTTTTTGACTACAGTACTCATGAGCAAGTGGAATGGCTTAATTTTGTAAGGACGCTAATATTTGACAAGGGTATAGTCGACAATTCAGAGGGTGCTTTTAAAATCGACTTCCTCCCCGCGATGCTTTTAACCGAAATCGGCGAGGGCGGAAATGCCCGATATATACCTTGGCCTACGAAAAACGGCAAGCCCACCGATATGTTTGTTGACGAGTATCACTTCTGTGTGCCAAAAACAGCGCAAAACCCAAAACTTTCGGTAAAGCTTGCAAATTACATGATAAAATCCTGCCGGGATACCCGTTTAAATCTTTACCGCTCGTCTATGCAAAAGGAGGACTTTAAAATCCTCGAAAACCAGCTTAAACATATTTACACATATCCCAAACACAGCGACTATGTCCCCTCTCGGCTGTTTGTCGACGATTTTATACACGGCAAGACAGTCACAGAGCATATATTTAATGTGGAAAATGACGCCGATCACATAAAATAATACGCACGATCGGCACTTTTTGCAGTTTTTTCAGAAAAAATATTGACATTATTGCCTTGTTTTGGTATAATAGCGTGGTATTAGCGTAAATTGGGACAGGAGGCGATGTTATGGTTTCCTTAAACAGCAACGAGAAGATCGTTATTGGATACAAACAGGTGTTAAAAGCCTTAAAAAACAGTCTTTGCGAGAAAATTTTTATTGCTGAGGACTGTTCAGCCTCAATGTCAGACGCAATTTTAGACTTATCGGGAGATATTCCTGTCGCACGCGTACCGTCAATGCGCGAACTCGGAAAAGACTGCGGCATTGATGTTTCCGCGTCCTGCGCGGCAATAATTCGTTTATAAGCGCATTTTGCGCCTATAATATAAATTTTCAAAGAAGGAGGATATAATGATATGCCTACGTTTAACCAATTAGTCAGAAAAGGCAGAGAAACTTCTGTAAAGAAATCCACTGCCCCTGCTCTCCAAAAGAGCTTAAATTCGCTCAAGAAGAGAACAAATGACAATTCCTCTCC
>JAIKVQ010000070.1 GCA_024685565.1 Bacillota bacterium | reverse complement strand
CCTAAGCGACGAAGAGCAGCAGCCATTTTTCCTGTTACGGGAGTGCCTATCGGAAGACCAAATTCCTCGCCCAAAGCCGCTCTTACAGCAGGAGCAGTCTGAACAACAACGTGTTTTTCAGGATTATCCAAAGCCGCTTGTACGCGCGGAATATGAGAATTTTCATAAAGTGCGCCTAC
This sequence comes from Bacillota bacterium, assembly GCA_024685565.1. Classification (GTDB taxonomy): domain Bacteria; phylum Bacillota; class Clostridia; order UBA1381; family UBA1381; genus UBA1738. Next base: position 26,066 of record JAIKVQ010000070.1, on the reverse strand, counting down.
AGGACAGGCAACGATACATTGTCCGCAGTATACACAGGCAACATCACTCATCGGCTGTTCAAAAGCGGCGCGTACTTCGGTATTAAAGCCGCGGTTTACGGCAGAAATAACCGAAATGTCCTGATTATCGCAAGCAGCAATACATCTTCTGCAAAGTACACACTTATTATTATCACGTACAAGAGATGTGGAGCTGTTATCAATCTCGTGGTTCGGATTTTCGCCCTGATACGGGATATCTTCAACGCCAAGCTCTTCTGCTAACGCCTGAAGTTCACAGTTTCTGTTTCTTATACAGGTTAAGCACTTTCTTTCGTGATTTGAAAGTATAAGTTCAAGAGTTGTACGGCGGGCATTTCTAACCTTTTCGGTATTAGTAAATACCTCTATTCCCTCTGCAACGGGATATACGCAGGCAGCCTGCAAAGCTCTTGCGCCTTTTACTTCAACCAAACACATACGGCAAGCGCCGATTTGGTTTAAATCTTTAAGATAACATAAGGTAGGAATGTTGATACCAACCTCACGAGCCGCTTCAAGAATAGTTGTACCCTCGGGTACGCTTACTTCCTGACCGTTAATTTTCAAGTTTACCATCTTTATCATCCCTTTCCTATTCTTTATCTATTGCACCGAATTTACAAGCAGCCTGACAAGCGCCGCACTTGATACATTTATTCTGGTCGATAACAAATGGTGATTTGATTTCGCCAGAGATTGCACCGACAGGGCATTGTCTTGAACAAAGGCTGCAGCCTTTACACTTTTCAGGATTTATTTTGTACTGGGCAAGTGCTTTACATACGTGCGCAGGACATTTTTTATCCTTAACGTGTGCCTCATACTCGTCTCTGAAGTAACGGAGAGTTGAAAGTACGGGGTTCGGAGCAGTTTGTCCCAGTCCACAAAGTGCAGAGGACTTTATAGCATAACAAAGGCTTTCAAGTCTGTCAAGGTCCTCCATTGTGCCTTTACCGTCGGTAATTTTTGTCAAAATCTCCAAAAGACGTTTTGTTCCTATACGGCAAGGCGCACATTTTCCGCAGGATTCATCAACCGTAAATTCAAGGAAGAATTTAGCAATATCAACCATACAGTTGTCCTCGTCCATAACGATAAGTCCGCCTGAACCCATCATGGAACCGATTGAAATAAGCGAATCATAATCAATAGGAGTATCAATCAAAGATGCAGGGATACATCCGCCCGAAGGTCCGCCCGTTTGCGCTGCCTTAAACTTTTTACCGTTTGGAATACCGCCGCCGATTTCCTCAATGATTTCGCGCAGGGTTGTACCCATAGGTATTTCAACCAAGCCTGTATTATTGATTTTTCCGCCAAGTGCGAAAACTTTTGTACCTTTTGATTTTTCAGTACCCATTGATGCAAACCAATCTGCACCTTTTAAGATAATCTGTGCAATATTTGCATAAGTTTCAACGTTATTTAACAAGGTAGGTTTGCCCCAAAGGCCCTTTATTGCAGGGAACGGAGGACGCGGTCTCGGCTCGCCGCGTTTACCTTCAATAGAAGTCAAAAGCGCTGTTTCTTCGCCGCAGACAAATGCGCCTGCACCCAATCTTATATCCAAATCAAAGTTAAAGCCTGTACCGAATATATCTTTACCCAAAAGTCCGTATTCTCTTGCCTGACCGATTGCAATTTTAAGTCTTTCAACGGCAATAGGATACTCTGCGCGGATATAGATATAACCCTGATCTGCGCCAACTGCATAGCCTGCAATTGCCATAGCCTCAATAACTGCGTGAGGGTCGCCCTCCAAAACTGAACGGTCCATAAATGCGCCCGGATCGCCTTCGTCGGCGTTACAGCAAACATATTTCTGGTTGCCCTCTGCCTTATAGGTGAAATCCCACTTCATACCTGTCGGGAATCCGCCGCCGCCTCTGCCACGGAGACCTGAATCCTTAATAACCTGTATTACTTCTTCACGGGTCATTTCGGTTAAAGCCTTAGCCAATGCCTGGTAACCGTCAACTGCGATATATTCATCAATATTTTCAGGATTTATAACACCGCAGTTACGCAGTGCAACACGCTTTTGCTTTGCGTAAAAAGCGGTATCGTTAAGAGATTTTACAGTATCTTCCTCAACAGTTTCCTTATAAAGAAGTCTTTTAACAATTCTGCCTTTTAAAAGATGTTCTTCAACAATTTCCTTTACGTCCTCTGCCTTTACTTTGCTGTAAAAAGCGCCTTCGGGATACACTACAACAACAGGACCTAATGCACAAAGACCGAAACAGCCCGTCTGAACGAGCTTAACCTCATTTTCAAGGTTGTTTTCTTTGAGCTGCTTTTCAAATTCTTCCCGAACTGTCGCTGACCCTGATGATGTACAGCCTGTACCGCCGCAGACAAGGACGTGAGCTCTGTAAATATTCATTTCCTATTCCCCCCAAGTTTATTTAGTTTCACTGCCTACAGTATATTCCGTAACAGGACGGTTATTGATTATATGTTCTGCAACAACTCTGGCCACCTTGTCCTCTGTCATATGGACATAGGTAACTTTTTCCTGTCCGGGAACATACACCTCAACAATAGGCTCTAAGCGGCACATACCGATACAGCCTGTTTGTGTTACCATAACGTCTGTAAGATTTCTTGCCTCGACTTCACGTACAAAGGCATTAAGCACAGGACGCGCACCTGCTGCAATACCGCAGGTTGCCATACCCACAACAACACGGATACCGTCTGCACGTTCTTTGCGCAAGTTTACCTGATTTAAAGCGCGGTTACGTATTTCCTGTAATTCTGCCAAGCTTTTCATAAGTTTACCTCCTAAAAATATTCAGTTATTTAAAAAATTATATTTTCAAACCCTTTAATTGAGTTCGTTAATACCTTCATTTATATAGTCGCCAATCCATAAAATAACCTCTGGCGTATTAAGCGGAACATCACCGAGAGTTTCTTTTATCTCCCGAGTATCCAAAACGAAGTTTTTGCCGTCCTTTTCATGACGGTAGATAAAATCTATCTCGGGAGCACCGCCGATTAAAGTCTGCATCGTTCCTGCCATATCCCCAAGCGGTGCGCGGTCAATATGATTTTGCAGGAAAGTGACGGTAACGCTGGTGCCGACACCTTGCTCTGATGAAATTTTAAGCGAGCCGCCGCACTGCACAGCCGCCGCCTCAAACAGCGAAAGCCCCATACCGACACGGCGAGTGGTTCTGGTTGTGGAAAAAGGGTCTTTTACCGTCTTTAAAAACTCTTCGCTCATTCCGCAGCCATTATCTTTTATATCAATTGTAAGAAGATTTTTTTCACTATCTTCACAAACGGAAATTTCTATAAGTGAAGCCTTTGCCTTTACTGAATTTTCAGCAATATCTAAAATATGAAGCGATAATTCTTTCATAAAAGCACTCCTTATATGAAAATGTCAAAGGCTTTTTCAAAATCCAAAGATGCATTGCACTCTGCGAATTGGTCAAGATAATGCGCATCGGAATTTCGCAAAATCTTATATTTTTTTAGTTCAGGTCTGTTCTCCAAATACGCCGAAAGGTCGGTGGTATTTTTGGAAACCTCAATCATTTTTATATCCAAATCCTGCGGCATAAAGCCGAGAACTGATAAAATACTGTAAGAATGTCTGTCAATGTGTGCGGGAATAAACAGTCCTCCGACGTTTTTTACAACGTCAAACAGCGAATTTAAGGAAAGAGAAGCGGGCGAAATGAGGAGTTTTTCCTCAATACCGACAACATTGTCGTCACTATCCATTATAATCTGCTGTCCGAAAATTTCAGGACGGTTTTTTATGTCGGGAAGTGCCTTATATACTATATCAGCAACTTCCTCTGCTGCACCTGTATCAGGATAAAGCGTTAAAATATGCACGCCTTCCTCTGTTTCAACCTCCATAGCGGGAAGAACGGAAATCCCTATACGTTTCCCCGCCTCAGTAACAGCTTTTACATTCTTAACCGAGTTGTGGTCGGAAACTGCAATTGCATCAAGACCGCATAACTTTGCCATATTTACAATGTTGTTCGGAGTCATATCCTCACTGCCGCACGGCGAAAGTGAGGAATGAATATGAAAATCATAATAAAGCATATTAAAGCTCTCCGCAGAGTTCTTTTGCAAGTTCGTACGCTGTTTTGTCGCTTGAAAAGACTGCAACGCCTTCTTTTTCCGCTTTCGCAAGAACCTCAGGGCTAAGCGAAACGCTTTCGCAAAGGAGAATTGCGGCGCAGTCGGTAAGTGCGGCAACTGCAACAATATTTATATTATTCATTATGGTAATCCATACATCGCCCGATTGGGCTTTGCCCATAACCCAGCTTAAAAGGTCGCCTATATAACAGCCGGTAATATCTCTTTCTTCAAAGTTCTGAGTAAGCGGAGTTGTGCCAAATTTATTTACCAAATCAGAAAGTTTCATTTTATTGTTCCTTTATCTTGTAGCTTTCGTTAAGGTCAAAAAGCTCTTTTGCCAGATCGGAAACCTTTTCGCGCATAAGGAAAACGCAGTCATTTTCGCTGCCGAATCCGCGGACAATATCCTCCGCCAAAGCACGGCAGGTAGGCGCTCCGCATGAGCCGCAGTCAAGATTGGGCAGCTTCTTTAAGAGACGATCGATTTCCTCCATCTTCTGCATTGCAACTTCTAAATCTTCATCAAGAGGAGCCGGTGCATTCTCAAAAACTTTTTTTTGCCACAAAAGCCGAGATGTGTCATAATTTTCAGGAGTCTTTTTAACTTGTGTATTTTTCGACTGCTGAGAGATACGGCGAGCTCCCAAAAATGGGTTTACAATATTAAGTGCACCTCCTGAACAACCGCTTGTGCAAGCCGAAAGTTCAATAAAATCAAGCGTGGTTACCTTACCGTATTCTATTTCCTCCAAAACGGTAATAACATTATGAATACCGTCAACCGACATACATTCTTCAAGGCCTGTTCCTGCACATTCACCGCCGCTTCTTGCCCAGAGAATGCCATCCTTTCCTGAAACGGAAAGAGGAAGAATCTCTTTAAGCCCCTCTATTATCGGGCGGATTTTTGAAAAGGCGTCTTTTGCAGCAATAGCACCGCTGACGTTTGATTTTTCAAGAGTGAGGGGAGATTTTATACTCGTCACCTTTGCGGGGCAGGGAGTTATGAAAAATACACCTATTTCATCGTCTGACAAGCCTGTTTTCTTTTTTGCCTCATCTCTTGCGAGAATTGCGGCAGCCTCCATTGGTGATATTAAGGGAAGTACATTTTCCAAAAGGTTGGGAAAACGTTCCCGTATAAGCCGCAAAACAGCGGGACAGGCGGAACTTATAACAGGCTTTTTAAACTTTTTTTCCGCCAAAAGCTTGCGTGTTGCAAAGCTTACATATTCCGCGCCTCGTGCGACCTCAAAAACATCATCAAAACCTATTTCCAAAAATGCGGTTAAAATTGCATCTATGCTCATTTCCGTACGGAATTGACTGTAAAAGGACGGAGCAGGCATAGCAATATTGTATTTGAAGTTTTTTAGTGCGTCAAAGCTGTCTGCTGCCGCTATTTTTGCGTGCGACGGGCAAACCTTTATACATTCGCCGCAGTCAATACAACGTTCTTTTATTATTTTTGCCTTTCCGTGCTTTACACGGATAGCTTCTGTAGGACAGTGGGAAATGCAGTTTGTGCAACCGTGGCATTTATCCCTGTCCAGCAAAACGGAGTGGAAATATTCCAAAAGAATCACCTCATAGGTTTATAATAAGTGTTACGGTTGTACCCTCTCCGGTGCGTGAATCAATAATGAGTTCATCAGTATATTTTTTTATATTGGGAAGTCCCATACCTGCACCAAATCCCAGCTCACGGACTTTATCGCTTGCGGTGGAAAAGCCTTCGCTCATTGCAAGCGGAATATCGGATATTCCCGGACCGTGGTCAACAAAAGTCAACTTGACCTTATCAGGCAAAATTTCAGCTGTACAGATGCCTCCGCCGCCATGCACAATGGTATTGATTTCAGCCTCATACATAGCAATGGAAACGCGACGAATTGTATCGGTAGGAATCCCGAGCTTTTTCAAAAGTGATTTAAAATTGCTTGAAGCTTCGCCTGCAAGCGAAAAATCATCGCCCGAAAGAAGATATTCCTTAACCATTACGAAGCCCTCTTAATCCTCCGTCATAGAGCATACCGCAGGCGAGATACAAGGGCTGTTTGGTAGACAAAATCGTAATACCTGCATCTTTTGCAAGGGCTATAACGTCGTCGGACGGAGCTTTACCGCGGACAAAACAAATAGCGACAATGTCCATCATCTCGGCAGTACGTACAACCTGTGCGTTTATAAGACCTGTAAGCAGAAGCGACTGGTCTTTGACAAAAGCAAGGACATCGCTCATAAGGTCACAGCCACAAGCAGTGTGAATATCTTTATTTTTCAGGTCAACTTCCGTTTCGCCGCTTAAAACTTCGGCGTCAAGAATTGATTTTATATCATAAAGCAGCATATAAAAAACCTCTTTATTACTGATATTTTGCAAAAATATCATCAAGGTCGTCAGGAGTAACCTGACCGAAAACTGAGTCGTTAACCGTCATAACGGGGGCAAGACCGCAAGCACCGATGCAACGGGTTGCATTTAATGAGAACTTGCCGTCTGCAGTACATTGTCCTACGTCAATGCCGAGGCGTTCTTTAATCTTTTCGATGATGGTACCTGAGCCTTTAACATAGCAGGCAGTACCAAGGCAAACGCTTACCTCGTATTCGCCCTTCGGATAAAGGGAAAACTGAGTGTAAAAGGTAACAATGCCGTAGATTTCAGCCAAAGGAACGCCGAGGCCTTCAGAAATGATTTTCTGCACTTCTATCGGAAGGTAGCCGTAAATATCCTGTGCCTCATGAAGTACGGGAATTGCGGCGCCGTTTTCGCCCTTGTGCTTTTCGATTACTTCTCTTAATTTTGCTTCCTGTTCTTCTGTACCGTTAAAAGGTACGTTTAGTGGATTGCTCATTTGTATCCTCCTTTAACACATTACAAAAAATCAACCTAATTATAGCACAACACCGCTAAAAAAGCTACCCTCTTTCAAAAAAAGTAACAAATTTAACGAAATTGTTATAAAATTAACAAAAACTAATGGCGTTATTTGTCAAAATGACTGAAATTACTCGTCAAAATCCTTGATTTCATCAAGCGGAGAGTCGATTAGCTCTACCTCTTTTAATTTACGCTGTATGGCACGGGTTCTGACTCCGACAAGTTTGTCAAGCTCCTTGTTCGCCTGCTCAAGCCGTGACTGGGTTGCCTCCAGAACATCTCCGAATTTGTCAAACTCGGTTTTTACCGAAGAAAGTATGTTCCAGACCTCGACGCTGCGCTTTTGTATAGCAAGGGTTTTAAAGCCCATCTGAAGCGAATTTAAGAGTGCCGCCATAGTGCTGGGTCCCGCTATATTTACTTTATATGTATTCTGCAAAATCTCAACCATTCCTTGATTTACAACTTCGGAATAAAGTCCCTCAAAAGGCAGGAACATTATTGCAAAATCGGTTGTGTAAGGAGGTTCTATGTATTTATCGTGAATATCCTTTGCAAAGCCCTTAATTCTGGTTAAGAGAGTGGCTAAAGCTGATTTTATAAGCTCGGAATCGCCCTTTTCATAGGCTGACTGAAGCTCATAAAAGGCATCGCCCGGAAATTTTGAGTCTATGGGAAGATACACAAAACCCTCTCCGCTGGGCATCTTTACCGCAAATTCAACAGGATTTCGGCTACCGGGGACGGTTACGATATTTTCCTCATATTGCTCGGGTGAAAGAATTTCCTTTAAGATTGCGCCCAGTTGGATTTCACCTAAAATACCGCGGGTTTTAACGTTTGAAAGAACTTTTTTTAAGTCCCCTACTCCCTGTGCCAAGGATTGCATCTCTCCGAGTCCTTTATAGACCTGCTCTAATCTCTCGCTTACCATTTTGAAGGATTTTGTCATGTTTTCTTCAAGTGATTTCTGCAGTTTTTCATCAACTGTAAGACGCATTTCTTCAAGCTTTTTAGAGTTATCCTCCTGCATTTTTAAAAGACTTTTTGAAATCAGTTCACGCATAGAATCAAGCTTTTGCTCATTTGTCTGTTCAAAGGTTTTAAAGCGTGTTTCCATTCCTGTAAGACTGTTTACCACGGCTTTGTTCATTTCTGCCTGTTTTTCGGTTATGTTTTTATCAATTTCCCCAAACTTTTTGGACTGATATTCGTCGGTGTTTTTTTGGTTTTGGGAAATCATATCCCCCAAAAGACGCAGGGTTTCGGCGGATTTTGTATCCCCCTTTCCGCCTCTGAAAATAACGATAAGCAAAATAAAGAACACCATAGAAACGGTCAGAATAAGAAGAATATCGGTCATATGCTCACACCTTTCAAATAAATTCAAAAATATCAGGATTCTTGGATTTTATCAGGGTTAAATCTGTACCTGATAATAATTCGTTAAAAATATTGGTAACGATAATTTCTGTTGGATAATGCCCTGCATCAATTATGCAAATTCCCGTCTGGCTGTAATTTATCATATCGTGATATTTCATATCGGCGGTTATTATAACATCCGCGCCCTTTTCCGCTGCAATCGGTATACTGTCTGCACAGGCGCCTGAGGCTACGGCAACGCGGGAAATCTGTGCATTTTTGTCACCGCATACGCGCACAATCGGTGTATCTAATTTTTTCTTGGTTAGGAGTGCAAAATCATAAAAAGGAACCGGTTTTTTTAGATTTCCTATTCTGCCAAGACCGTTTTCCTCTAAAAATCCAACCCTTGAAAGATTAAATATTTTTGCAAGGCAGGCATTTATGCCGTTCTTTCCTACGTCACAGTTTGTGTGCGCGGAATAAACGCAGATTTGGTTTTGCAAAAGTTCTGAAATCAGCCTGCCCTCAGCGGTATCGGCAGTTATTCTTTTTGTACCGTCGAAAAGTATCGGATGATGGGATAAAATAAGATCTGCACCGACGCTCTTTGCTTCTTCGACAACGGCATAGGTTACATCAAGCGACAAAAGAACCGTTTTAATTTCTCTTTCGCGGTCACCGAGCAAAAGACCGCAGTTATCCCATTCAAAGGCTGTAGAAAGAGGAAATTCCTTTTCTATAATTTCAGCTATTTTTCTGAGCTTCATAAATTTACAGCTCCCTTTCTTTTAGTTTATTTATGCAAGAAAGCAAGTTTTCAAGCCTCTTAAGTTCAGTTGAATTTGCGTTTTTGCTATTCGAAAGGCCTATAAACTGCTTTTTAAATTCACGTTCTTTCTTTTCAATAAGCATAGGAAAAAGCGGATGATTATATAAAATCGGCGGAAGATGGAGGTCAATTTCGTTGTCAGGCAATTCCGTTTTGCCTGCCTTTGCAACAATTAAATTATAAACCTTTCTTTCCTCTTTTGCCAAATCTTCTGATGCAATTTCAAATCCGTTTTCAATTAAAAACTGCCTTAACTCTGCCTGCGAATTCATCGGCTGAAGAATAAGCCTTGAGGCAAGAGCTTTTTCCATTCCGTTTGTGATGATTGTTTTTATTAAATCTCCGCCCATGCCTGCAAGAATGATTTCTTCGGTATCGCCAGCTGTCAGCACATCAAGACCAAACCCCTGCAAAAGAGTTATATTAAGACCGCGTTTTTCAATATTCCTTTTTGCAGAGAGCAACGGTCCGCTGTTTGCGTCTGTTGCGATCACGCGGACTCCCCGCTTTGCAAGAGCAATCGGTATAAAAGCGTGGTCGGTACCGATATCGGCAACCGAGGAGCCTTTTACATTCTGTAAAATCATATCAAGTCTTGGTGATATCATAAAAATCCTTTCATGCATAAAAATGCGTTTATACAACTTATATCCACAGGTGTGGATAACTTCAGCATTGACGATAAATCGCATAAGACAGCGGTTTATCCGTAAATAAAAATTAAAACTCACTATAAACTCACAGAAAATACCCAAAAAATTACAAAAAAGGCAATAATTTTTTGTAAACTCTTAAAATTTTTTGCAAATACGCAGATATGCCAATTTTTGACCACACATTTTAGAGGGATAACCCTGTGGATAAGATGGATAACTTTGAAAAATCCCGCAAAATCGTGTTTTTTAAAGCCAATATAAAAATTTCATGGTGTGGACAAAAATATGCATTAGTTTACATAATAATTTGCATAGAAATTCGTTGAAAAATTGAATTTTGTGCAAAATTACTATTGAATTTTTTTAAAATACCGTTCCGTATTTTGTAAAATAAAGGCAGAAAGAGCCTTGCCCGTTCTGCCTATAAGTTTGGAATATGACAAGGTTAAAAAGCCTGTCTTATATTTTTATTTACCAATTATATCGGTATTCATATAAGGAGTTAGGACCTCGGGTACTGTAACGCTGCCGTCTTCGTTCTGGTAATTTTCCAAAATTGCTGCAACCGTTCTTCCGACAGCTAATCCCGAACCGTTTAGCGTATGGACAAGCTGTGCCTTTGACTCGCTGTTTTCCTTAAAGCGTATATTTGCGCGCCTTGCCTGATAATCTTCAAAGTTTGAACAGGAGGAAATCTCAACATATCTTCCGTAGCTTGGCATCCATACTTCTATATCATAGGTGCAGGCGGAGGAGAAACCTAAATCCCCTGTTGACAGGCAAACAACTCTGTAAGGTATTTTAAGTCCCTGGAGCAGTCGCTCGGCATCGTTTGTAAGAGATTCAAGTTCCTGATAAGATGTTTCGGGTTTAACAAATTTGACAAGCTCAACCTTATTGAACTGATGCTGGCGGATAAGACCTCTGGTGTCGCGTCCTGCAGAGCCTGCCTCTGCTCTGAAGCAGGCAGAATATGCACAGTATTTTATGGGAAGTTTTTTTCCGTCTAAAATCTCATCGCGGTGAAGATTTGTAACAGGAACTTCCGCAGTAGGGATGAGAAAATATCCGTTATTTGCTACCTTGAAAGCATCTTCTTCAAATTTAGGAAGCTGTCCTGTGCCCGTCATAGAGGCTCTGTTTACCATATACGGAGGAAAAATTTCGGTATATCCGTTTTCTGTGTGGGTATTTAAAAAGTACTGAATAACGCTTCGCTCAAGCCTTGCCCCAAGACCTTTGTAAACGGTAAAGCGTGTGCCGGAAATCTTTGCACCTCGGTCAAAGTCCAAAATGTCAAGATTTGTGCCTATATCCCAGTGCGCCTTTGCCTCAAAGTCAAATTTACGCGGTTCACCAAATCGGCGGATTTCCTTGTTTTCGGAATCGTCAGCACCGATAGGTGCTTTATCCGAGGGAATATTAGGTATGCGGAGCATAAGATTTCTTAACTCCTCATCTATTCCCGAGACCTCGGTATCAAGCTCTTTTATTTCGTTTGACAGAGTTTTCATCTCGGCAAAAATAGCTGAGGTGTCTTCCCCTGCCTTTTTCATTGCAGGTATTTTCTTTGAGATCTCATTCTGCGTTGCCTTCATTTGTTCAACTTTTGCCAAAACGGAACGTCTTTTTGAGTCAAGCTCAATTATGGGCGAAATGTCAAGGTCGCTGTTTCGGTTTTTTAAAGCCTGCCTTATTTTGTCAGGGTCGGTTCTTAAAAGTTTAATGTCTAACATTTTTTTCTCCTTTTACTCTGTTTTCTTTACTAATGTATCATATATTTCTTTTTGTTTTTGAGAAAGATCTTCCGTAAAAATGTTCTCTAAAAGGGAACGTGCGGCACGTTTGTTACCGCCTAATAACTTTTCGGAAACCTGCAAAAGTGCCTCGTATGAGTTAAGCTCTTTCTGCATTGACTCGTTTTTTTCTTTAAGCTCGGCGTTTTCGGCGGAAAGCACAGTATTTGAATCCTTTAAAGTCTTGTTAAGTTCAACAAGCTGCATATTTTCTTCGCTTACCTGCGCCGCCTTATTTGAAAGGTCAACCTTTTCAAGATCAATTTCGCCGACCTTTGCTTGGTCGAGATGAGTTTGTGCAAAGAAAGACACAATTATCATTATTATGGCAACAAAGAATATAAGTGAGGTATATATTAGAAGAGATTTGTTGTCGCTGTTTTTTATTGTCATTTTAATCCCTCCGTTCTAAAAGCGCTAAAAGACGCTCTAAGTCGCGGTTTCCGTAATATTCAAACACAAGCTTCCCCTTTTTTTGTGTCCCCGAAAAACTGACTTTTGTCCCGAAACGCTGTTCAAGTCTCGCGCCGATACGTTCGAGTTCTATTTTATATGCTGAGGAAAGCGGCTTTTTGTCCTTTTTTTGAGGAGTTTTAGACAGCTCTTTTGCTAAAAGCTCTGCCTGACGCACATTAAGTCCTTGTTCAACAATTCTGTTTACAAAAAACTCACGTACAACGCCTTGTGGCAGAGAAAGGGCGCATCTTGCGTGTCCTTCGGTTATTTCGCCTGCGACAAGTCTTTTTTTTGTGTCCCCGTCAAGAGATAGAAGACGGACCGAGTTTGCGATTGCGCTGCGGCTTTTTCCAAGACGCTCGCTTATTTCCTCTTGCGTCATATTATATTCATTCATCAAGGAACGATACCCCTCTGCAACCTCTATGGGATTCAGATCTTCGCGCTGAAGATTTTCTACAAGAGCAATTTCTGCAGCGGCGCGGTCGTCATATTCGCGGATAATTACGGGGATTGTTTTAAGTCCTGCCTTTTTTGCTGCACGCCAACGGCGCTCGCCTGCAACAATTATGTATCCGTTATCCTTTTTATTAACAATAATCGGCTGAATTACGCCGTATTCTTTAATGGAATCGGATAATGCGGCAAGAGCGTCTTCATCAAAAAACTCTCTCGGCTGATTTTTGTTGGGCATAACCTCGGTAAGCTTTACTTCTGTTACGCCATCTTTAGTATCTTCTGCAAAAAGGGCGTCAAGTCCTTTTCCCAAGCCTTTTTTTGCCATTTTATCACTCCTTATTATTAGTTATAATTTCTCTCGCAAGCGAAAAATATGCCTCTGCGCCTTTTGATGTAATATCATATTTTATGATAGGCTGACCGTAGCTGGGAGCTTCTGAAAGCCTTACATTTCTGGGTATTGCAGTAGTAAAAACCTTGTCCTTAAAATGTGTCTTTACCTCGTCCAAGACCTGTTTTGACAGGTTTGTGCGGGAATCGTACATAGTTGCCAGAATCCCTTCTATATCGAGATCTTTATTAAAGGATTTTCTTACAGATTTAATAGAATTTATCATCTGTGAAAGCCCTTCAAGTGAATAATATTCGCACTGGATAGGGATAAGAATACTGTCTGCGGCTGTCATAATGTTTATTGTAAGCATACCGAGGGCAGGAGGTGAATCTATAATGATAAAGTCATATCTGTCCCTTATAGGCGCCAGTGCTTTTTTTAGAAAAAGTTCCCTGTTCTCTTCGTCAGCGAGCTCTATTTCTGCTGCGGACAGCTCGGGCAGGGAAGGAATTACAGACAAGCCTCCCACTTTTGTCTTTACAACGGCGTCCGCTGTTTTTTTGGGGTCGGCAAGACAATCATATACCGACATTTGTACTGTGCTTTTTTCTATTCCCACGCCAGAGGAGGCATTCCCTTGCGGATCACAGTCAACAAGCAGCGTTTTTTTGCCCTTATATGCAAGGCACGCGGCAAGGTTTAATGCGGTAGTGGTCTTCCCCACTCCACCTTTTTGATTAGAAACGGCAATAATTTTTCCCATATTTTTTCCTCTTTAAAATATATTACCACTACATTATATCATAAAAAAACAAAAAGTAAATGTTTCACGTGAAACATTTTTTGTTTTTTTGAATATTTTTGATTTTTTGGAAAAAAATAAAAGGAAAAGAGGAAGAAAAAGGATATAATATGAGCTTTTTTAATACAGTGAAGCGGTATCTTTTGTACCAGCATAATGAAGAAAAAGAAGACTTTATTCTAAAAAAGGACGAATATAAACCCATATATGACGTGCGCGAAGAAAAACCGCCGCAAAAGAATGAAAGAATTTATAAAGACATTGAAAAGAACAGGCAGTTTATAGAAAAAAGATTTGATTATCCCAAAAATGCAGATGTTGTAATAAGAGAATTGACATTAAAAGGGGACACAAAATCATTCCTGGTTTTTTATGACGGAATGTGTAAAGGAGAAGATATAAACGAAGGGATAATAAAACCTTTGCTCCAGATCCCGCTTTTTGAAAAAAAGACAAAAAAATATGATGAAAAAATGCTTCTAGAAACGCTTATCGCACACAATCAGGTAAAAAAAGCGGAGAGTTTTGATGAAATAATAGACGGGATAAATTTTGGAGGCTGCGGAATTTTTGTAGACGGCGCAGATGCGGCTTTCTGTGCAGATGTAAAGGGTTGGCCGCACAGAAGTGTGGAAAAAGCGAAAAACGAGCAGTCTATATACGGACCGCAGGAGGCGTTTATAGAAATGCTTCGGGGGAATTCGGCGCAGGTAAGAAAAATTTTAAAGACAGAAAAACTTATCTGCGAAGAAATTTCGGTGGGAAATGTATCAAAAACGCCCGGCGTTGTTATGTATCTTGAAGATGTGGCAAATAAAACGCTTGTAGAAGAAGTAAAACGCCGTGTTTGCGGAATTTCGTCCGATTATGTGATCTCAATAGAGGAAGTTTCAATGCTGATAGAAGAAAATCCGCTCATGATAACAGGACATATTCTGGCAACGGAACGCCCCGACAGGGTAGCAAGAGCCATTTCCGAGGGCAGGGTTGCTCTCATTTTAAGCGGAAGTCCGCGGGCGCTGATTTTGCCGACAAATGCATATGAGATGACGCACAGTGCGTCTGATGCATACCTGCGAGTTGATTTTGCCAATATGTCCCGCGCTATTCGCCTGATTGCAACGGCAATTTCAGTGCTTCTGCCGGGTCTGTTTCTTGCAATAACGATGTATCACGCCGAAATGCTGCCGACATACCTTCTATACGCCATAAGCGCATCAAGGCAAAATGTACCGTTTCCAAGCGTTGTTGAACTTCTGCTGATGGATTTTTCATTTGAAATGATACGCGAGGCCGGAATACGTATGCCAAATCCCATAGGTTCGGTTTTGGGCATTGTAGGAGGCTTGATACTCGGACAGGCAGCGGTCAGCGCAAAAATAGTAAGTCCAATTATGATTATAATCATATCGCTTACAGGTATAGGTTCATTTGCGACAGCCGACTATTCGCTAAGCTGGACGTACCGCATATTAAAAATGATTTTCATTCTAACCGGAGCAGCTTTCGGTTTTTTTGGCATAGGACTGGGAATATTCGTATATGCAATTCTGATAGCATCGAGCACAAGCTTTGGGATACCGTTTCTATCACCATTGCCAGGAAACAAACTTCTTAAAAATGCGGTATTTGTGCCGCCCATATGGAAAATGGAGAGGCGTCCGGAGTATCTTAAAACAAGGAAACCCAAGCGTGGAGACAAAATAAGCAAAAAATGGCAGGTGGGGAGGTAAATGTTTCACGTGAAACATTTGGAGGAAAAATGACGAAAAATGAGACAATAACCGAAAGAGAACTGACTCTTTTGCTCGCAAATCTTTTAAGCGTAAAGGCTATATTTGCGTTTCCAAGAGAATTTTTTGCATCAAGCGCAAATGCAGCGTGGATAGAGGTGATTTATATGTCCCTTTTGGCGTGGTCAATGCTTGAGATATCCTTTTTAACGTACAAACTTTCGGGGAAAAAATCAATAATAGACCTTGCTGAAAAACTTGGGAAAAAGCCTCTCAAAATCGTGGTTGCGCTGCTTGTAGTCGCGGTTCTTTCGGTAAATTTTATAACTGAAGTAAGAATGTTTTCAGAATCGGTAAAAATCATTCTTTTGCCAAAAACTAATATTGAATATATTATGATATTGCTTGCCGTTACGATATGCTTAGGGCAAAAAAGCGGACTTTCTGCAGCTAGCACGATAAATGCAATATTTTTTCCCATATGTCTTGTTTTTTTGGGGTTTATAGTAATTTTTCTAAGCAAAACCTATAATATAAACAATCTTTATCCCATTTTTGGGAAAGGTATGCCGAGTATTCTAAAAGGTGGAATAAAGGATATATCATGCTTTAGCGATATACTTGCGGTAAATCTTTTACTTCCGCATCTTCAGGATATAAGTGTACCGAAAAAAAGCGGAAGGAAAGCGCTTTTGATAGCATCGCTTACGATGCTTTTTATATGTTTAAGTTACGCGCTTTGTTATCCTTACCCGTGGTCAAAGGAGTATCTTTTACCTGTATATCAGCTGTCTACAAGAATACGGGCAGGGGAATATTTTCAAAGATTTGAGGCATTTTTTGAATTTGTGTGGGAAATATCACAGCTTTTGTACTCTACAATTTACATTTTTTTAATCAGTGAAACGCTTTCGAAAGCGTTTAATCTAAGCGACAGAACGGCTGTTTGTTACGGCATTATTGCTGCAGTGACGCTCGTTAGCGCAGAACCGTCTTCCGTGGTGTCAGTTTTAGAAGTGTCGCAGATGGCAGATACTTTGACGGCGCCTTTAGCGTATATTCTACCGATAGTAATTCCTGTCTTGTATATTATAAAGAGAAAAAAAGCACAAAATTCCTGATTTTTGAAAGGAGAAACAAATGAGATTTATAAAAATTGCGTTTATTATCCTGCTGCTTGTAAGCTTTGCCAGTTGTAAGGACGCGCAGGAGCCTGAAACTTTAGGGTACGTCGTTGCGATAGGAATTGATATTCCGGAGGAAAATAAAGAGGGCTACAACATTACAATACAGTTTGCAAATCCCGATAAAATCAGCGGAGGCTCAAGCGAGTCGGGTGGTAAGGGAGGAAGCGAGAGCATAGAAAATATTACTGTCCTCGCACCTGGTATATACCCTGCGGTAAATATTGCGAACCACATAATCAGCAAGAAATTTGTTTTATCACATACAAAGGTAATTGTTTTTTCCGACGAGGTTGCAAAACAGGGAATAAAGGATTTTCTGGAGACAATAAACAGAAACAGCGATATTCGCCCAAATATTTACTTTGCTGTCAGCAAAGGCCCAGCAAAAGAATTTTTGGAAGCAGTCGACCCGAAAACGGAGGTAAATCCCGTAAGATACTATACTATGATTTTTGAAAATGATTATTCGGGATTTATTCCGCAGAATATGAGTCAGGACTTTTATCTTTTTTATAACAGCGACGAAAAGAGTACGGTTATGCCGCTTTGTGCAGTCGTGAACCCAGAGAAAAGGGACGAATTTTCAGAGCTGGGATACCAGTACAAGGTAGATGACTATGTTGCGGGCGAAATCCCCACAAGTAACAGCCAGATACAGATTGCGGGGATGGCGATATTTGAGAGGGACATAAAAATTGCAGAAGTCGGGGACATAAAAACAGAAATATTTAATATAGTAACGGGCGAATATCAAAGCAGTTTTGTATCCTACTATTTTAGTAAAATGCCCGAAACGCCTGTAATAGTTATGCAGTTGCAGAAAAAGAAGCCGAAATTTTCGGTTGATACAAAAACCAAAGTGCCGAAAATTGATGTAACCATTTATCTTGAGGGAGATTTATCATCAGGAAAAGCAGAAGAAATAGTAGAAAGAGAAATTGAAAACTTTTCAAAAGAGGCGGCGCTGGAAGTAAAGCGGCAGACGGAGGTCTTTTTTGAAGAAACAAAGGAGCTGGGGGCTGATGTTATAGGATTTGGAAGTTATGCAAAACGTAATTTTAAAACCATAAAGGCCTTTGACGAATATAATTGGAAAGAAGCCTATAAAAACGCACAAATTAACGTAAAAGTTGAGTTTTCCATACGCAGAACAGGACTTATTGTAAGGGGTGAAAACAAGTGGCGGCGGTTTTAGTTTTTGTAATAGTGGCAGTTGTTGCGGTAAAAACATTTTCATACGGTGTCTGGGAGGCGAAACGGCAAAACACCGAAGGCGCTGCCTTTGCAATAATTCTTGCTTTGGGTAATGTGGTTTTAGCGGTAAGATATCTTGTAAAATATTTAACTTGACAAAAACCTTGTTGCATAATATAATTCTTTTTGAGTAAATCAGGCGGTTGCGGGCATATTTTATATGCGTGAGGAAAGTCCGGGCTTCATAGAGCAGGGTGCCGGTTAATGGCCGGTGGAGGCGACTCCAAGGAAAGTGCAACAGAAAATAAACGCCGAAAATTTTCGGTAAGTGTGGAAATGTGAGGTAAGAGCTCACAGGGAAGATGGTAACTGAATTCCCGTGTAAACCCCACCTGAAGCAACATCGACTGTGCAGCAAAGCTTGCTCGGCATTGCACGACTGATGGCTTGAACAAAAGGGTAACCTTTTGTCACAGACAGATAACCGTCCACGACAGAACCCGGCTTATGATTTGCTCATAAAAAGACAGCAGGTTTCCTGCTGTCTTTTTATGATGTTATTTACTTACTTCTATTAAGTTTATATCATTCTTTTCCAGATGTTCCCGCCATTCATCAGTCATTCGCTCATCGGTTATAACAAAGTCAATGCTTGAAAAATCACTTATTACAGGCACGCCGATTTTGCCGATTTTTGTGTGATCGCAAAGGAAAATAACCGACTCCGAGCAGTCAATCATCGCCCGTTTTATTTCTGCCTCCGCCTCATTTGACTCGGTAAGTCCGCGAGAGATTGTAGCACCACGGCAAGAGAAGAACACTTTGTTTGCAAAGTAATGCTCCCGTATTGTGGACTCAACAATTCTTCCGACGTAAGACATGTTTTTGGCAGTTAAAAGTCCGCCTGTTGAAATAACCCTTATGTTATCGCAGGAGGCAAGCTCCGACACAATTCTTTCCGAATTAGTTATAACAGTGAGGCTTTTTTTCTCTTTAATATTAAGAGCAATATGAAGACTTGAAGTTGATGCGTCTAAAAATATTGTTTCTCCGTCCTTTATCAGCGCTGCGGCGCGCTGACCTATCCGCTGCTTTCCCTCAAAATTTATTATTTCGCGGTCAAAAACCGAGATTTCATTCTCCGAGCCGCAGCAAAGCGTCGCTCCACCGTAGGTGCGCACTAAAACCCCTTGTTTTTCAAGTTTTTCAAGGTCTGCGCGGATTGTTTCGGTAGTAACATTAAAAAGCTTGGAAAGATCTAAAACCAATACGCTCTTTTGCTTTTGGATTATTTCTTCAATTTTATTTCTTCTTTCAACTGCAAGCATAAAACTATCCTTCTATTTTCCTTCTATGTCGTGCATAATTGCCTCTGCGGCGGCTTTTCCTGCGCCCATGGCAAGAATTACCGTTGCAGCGCCCGTTACGGCGTCGCCGCCTGCGTAAATGTGCGCCCGTGAGGTAAGACCTGTTTCTTCATCAGCGATAATACCGCCCCAATCCTTGGTTTCAAGCCCTTTTGTTGTGGATTTTATAAGAGGATTAGGACTTGTGCCAAGAGCCATAATTACGCAGTCAACATCTATTGTAAACTCGCTGTTTTCCTTCACTTTAGGACGGCGGCGTCCTGACTCATCAGGCTCGCCAAGTTCCATTTCTACGCATTTTATTGCGCCTGCAAAGCCGTTTTCGTCTGCAATAATCTCGGTAGGATTGGTTAAAAGTTTAAAGATGATGCCTTCTTCTTTTGCATGTTCGACTTCTTCAGCTCTTGCAGGAAGCTCAGCCTCACTTCTGCGGTAAACGATGTAAACCTCATCCGCGCCGAGTCTCTTTGCGCATCTTGCTGCGTCCATAGCAACATTTCCGCCGCCTACTACCGCAACCCTTTTGCTGTTCTTTATAGGAGTTTTTGAGCCCTCTTTATAGGCTTTCATAAGATTTACACGCGTTAAAAATTCATTTGCGGAATAAACGCCGTTTAGGTTTTCGCCGGGGATTCCCATAAACTTGGGAAGTCCTGCGCCCGAGCCTATAAATATGGCGTCAAAACCGCTTTCCAAAAGCTCGTCAATTGACAGGACTTTGCCAATTACCATATTTGTTTCTATTTTTACGCCGAGGGCAATAAGACCGTCTATCTCCTTTTGAACAATTGCCTTTGGCAGACGGAATTCAGGTATTCCGTAAACCAAAACGCCGCCGGCTAAATGCAGAGCTTCAAAAACGGTTACTTCATAGCCCTTTTTAGCCAAATCCCCGGCACATGTAAGACCTGCAGGACCTGAGCCGATTACGGCTACCTTATAGCCGTTAGACTGAGGCTTTTTCGGAGCATCTTTAGAGTGTTCGTTGTGCCAGTCTGCAACAAATCGCTCTAAACGTCCGATTCCTACGCTCTCGCCCTTTATACCGCGTACGCATTTACTCTCACACTGACGCTCCTGTGGACATACTCTTCCGCAAACGGCAGGGAGTGAGCTGGACTTTGATATAATTTCATAAGCCTTTTCAAAGTTACCCTCTGCAACTTCTTTTATAAAAGCAGGAATATGAATTTTTACAGGACAGCCTGAAACACAGGGCATATTTTTGCAATTTAAGCAGCGTTTTGCCTCGTCTATCGCTGTTTCCTCAGAATATCCGAGCGCAACCTCGGAAAAGTTTTTGTTTCTTACATCGGGTGCCTGAGAGGGCATCGGATTCTTATTTGGTGACATATTAGGCATAATTATTCTACCCCCTTAAAAAGATTGCAAGCTTCATCATAAGCCTTTTTCTCAAAAGGCTTGTATATAGCAGAGCGTTTCATCGCCTCGTCAAAATCGACCTCGTGACCGTCAAAATCGGGACCGTCAACACAGGCAAACTTTATCTTTCCGCCGACGGTTAGGCGGCAGCCGCCGCACATGCCCGTTCCGTCAATCATAATGGGATTCATGCTGACAATCGTTTTTATTCCGTATTCCTTTGTCAAAAGGCATACGAATTTCATCATAATAACGGGACCTATTACAATAACTTCGTCATAGGCATTTCCGCTTTCAATAAGTTTTTTCAAGGCGTCGGTAACGAGTCCTTTTTCCCCATAGCTTCCGTCGTCGGTCATAATTACCATTTTGTCTGAAACGGCAGAAAACTCTTCTTCTAAAATTATAAGGTCACGGTTTCTGAACCCGACAACTGAATGAACCTCGGCGCCCAATTCGTGTAATTTTTTTGCAACGGGATAAGCAATGGCACAGCCAACGCCGCCGCCGACAACAGCAACTTTTTTAAGCCCTGAAAGCTCGGAAGCTTTTCCTAAAGGTCCAACAAAATCTGCAATAAAATCGCCTTCTTCTTTTGCGTTTAATTCTGTTGTTGTAGCACCAACGATTTGAAAAATTATGGTAACAAGCCCTTTGTCGCGGTCATAGTCGGCAACGGTAAGCGGTATCCTTTCGCCATCATCCGATACGCGCAAGATTATAAACTGACCGGGCTCGGCCTTTCTTGCAACGGCAGGAGCTAAAATTTCCATTTTTGTTACGGTTGGATTTAAAACTTCTTTTTTTACAATTTTATACATAAAAAAACCTCTTTAAAGAATATATGAATTTATTATAATCGTTTTTTAGGCATTTGTCAATTTTAAAGGCATAAAGAAATTCAAAAAAAGAGATAATATCACATATAAAGACAAAAAATATTGGAAAGGTATTTTTATATATGAATATATGGAAAGGTAAAGCGGTCTGCGGTGGACTTGCGGTAGGAACAGCGTGTGTTTACCGCAGAACAAAGGAAGATGTCAGAAAAAGGCATATAGAAGATTTTGCGGCAGAGGCGGCAAAATATGCGGCTGTAAAAAATCTTGCTATTGATGAGCTGGACAGGCTTTTTAAAAAAGCGCACGATGAAATCGGGGAAAAGGAGGCACAGATTTTCTCGATACACAAAATGATGGTAGAGGACGCCTATTATAACGAGTCTGTGCTTAACATTATAGAAAAACAGAGGGTAAATGCCGAGGCGGCGGTTTTGATGACTTCTGACAGTTTTGAAAGAATTTTTCGGGACATGGATAATGCATATATGCGAGAAAGAGCAAGCGATGTGAGGGACGTTTCCGACCGAATAATTGCGCTTTTGGGAGGAAAAACCCGTCCGTACCCTGATGCGGCAGAGGAGAACACGATTATTTTTGCAGATAATATAGCCCCAAGCGAGGCACTACAGATGGACAAAAAGATGGTTGCGGCATTTGTGACGGAGGGAGGAAGCGCTACGTCGCACACAGCGGTTTTGGCAAGGTCGCTGGGCATACCTGCTGTTTGCGGTATTTCGGTAAACAGCAGTATTGACGGCAGACGTGTGGCAGTTGATGGTTATACTGGGACGGTATATGTAGAACCTGATGACGGATTTATAGAAAAACTAAAAAAAAAATACGAAAAAAAAGAGGAGAAAAGCTTTAAAGCGATAGACGGGACGCAAAAAGTTAAGATTATGGCGGATATTTCCGCACCTGAAGAGATAAAAAGCGCAATGATAAGCAAATGTGACGGAGTGGGAATTTTCAGGAGTGAAAGCCTTTTTAAGTGCGGAAAAACTCTTCCCTTGGAGACGTTTCAGTTTGATGCGTACCGTAAAATTCTTGAAGGAATGAAGGGAAAAGCCGTATCAGTGCAGACTCTTGACATTGACGGGGACAAAAAAGGGAATTTTCTTGGAATTTTCAGGGAAAAAAATCCGTCAATGGGAATGAGGTCGATAAGGATTTGCCTTAAACGTCCCCAAATCTTTAAAATTCAGCTAAGAGCAATATTAAAAGCGTCTGTATGCGGTAATATTCAAATTCTTTTGCCGATGGTTACCTCTCCCGAGGAAGTGAGGGTGACAAAAACAATTTTTGACGAGGTAAAGCAAGAACTTGCACAAAAAAGTATAAGTTTTTCGCAAAATATACCTGTAGGAGTGATAATAGAAACACCGGCAAGTGCGATAATTTCAGACGAATTGGCAAAAGAGGCGGACTTTTTTTTGATAGATGCAGATAATCTTGCAAGTTATACGCTCGTTATGGACAGACAAAATCCGGCACTTGCAGAAATAATGGATATGCGCCATAAATCGGTTTTAAAAATGATAGAGCAAACGGTTTATAATGCACATAAAAACAGTATCCGTGCAGGCTTGTGCGGAGCGATTGCCTCGGACACGGAAATACTCCCCGAACTTTTAAAAATGGGCATAGACGAGCTTTCGGTGAATCCTAAAAAGGTAATGTCTGTTAAAAAATACGTAGGCGAAAGAAAATAAAAAAAGCAGAGGTGTTTTCCTCTGCTTTTTTGCTATTTTACAATAACACTTTCGCCTGTCATTTCGGCAGGTTTTGGTATTCTCATAAGGTCAAGCATTGTAGGGGTTAAGTCGCATAATTTCCCCCGCTTTAAGGAAAGCTCGCCCGCTCCTATTATAATGAGCGGTACAGGGTTTGTTGTGTGAGCGGTAAATACTGCCTTAGTCTCAGGGTCAAACATTTTGTCCGCATTTCCGTGGTCGGCGGTAACCAATACCTTTCCGCCTTTATTAAGTATCGTGGAAACAACTCTTCCAAGACACTCGTCAACTGCCTCAACTGCTTTTACCGCGGCATCAAAAACACCTGTGTGTCCCACCATATCACAGTTTGCAAAATTCAGGATAATGCAGTCATATTTATCCTGATTTATAAGTTCAACGCATGCGTCAGTAACCTTATATGCGCTCATTTCAGGCTGCATATCGTATGTAGCAACCTTTGGAGAGGGTATCAGTTTTCTGTCCTCGCCCTCATAAACATTTTCCACACCGCCGTTAAAGAAAAATGTAACGTGTGCGTATTTTTCCGTTTCGGCAATCCTTAACTGTTTAAGACCAAGATTTGAAATGTATTCGCCGAAGGTGTTTTTAAGAACCTGCGGTTTAAAAGCAACATTGACATTTGGCATAGACGCATCATACTGCGTCATACATACATAGCAAAGCGGGAAGAACTTCCGTTCAAAGTCTGAAAAATCGGGGTCTGTAAAGGTTCTTGTGATTTCTCTTGCTCTGTCGGGACGGAAATTAAAGCAAACAACAGAATCATTTTCGCATATTTTGCCGACGGGTGCACCGTTTTCGGTTAAAACGGTCGGGATTACAAATTCGTCTGTTAAAAGTGCATCGTTTTCGTCCTTTGTTTCATATGATTTTTTTATTGTGTTTATTATGTCGTCTGTATATATGCCCTCGCCCTTTACCATGGCATTATATGCTTTTACAACTCTGTTCCAGTTATTGTCGCGGTCCATAGCGTAATATCTTCCGCTTACCGTAGCAAGTTTTCCGACAGAGGACGAGAGCTTTTCCTGTAATTTTTCGAGGTATGAAACACCCGATGTGGGAGAAACATCTCTGCCGTCCAAAACGGCGTGAACAAAAACCTTTGAAAGCCCGTTTTTCTTTGCCATATCGATAAGTCCGAACAGATGTTCAATGTGCGAATGAACGCCTCCGTCCGATAAAAGACCTATAAGATGGAGTGCGGAATTGTGCTTTTTGCAGTTCTCTACAGCGCCTAAAAGGGCGTCATTTTCAAAGAAATCGCCGTCCTTTATGGATTTTGTAATTCTGGTAAGCTCCTGATACACAACTCTTCCCGCGCCGATGTTGGTATGACCTACTTCTGAATTTCCCATCTGCCCGTCGGGAAGGCCTACCGCCATACCGCTTGCGTCTAAAAGCGTGTTCGGGTAAGCAGCAAAATATTTATCCAAATTCGGCGTTTTTGCCGCCTTTATTGCATTTCCCTCAATCGTTTCATTTATGCCGAACCCGTCAAGAATTATTAAAGCCGTTGGCTGTTTCATTTAAGAACGTCTCCTTTGTTTAAAATAAACGGGCGAAAATTCCGCCCGTGCTGTTTTGCGGAATTATTTTGCCGCTTTAACAATAGCCGCAAAATCGTCGGTAACCAAAGACGCACCGCCGATAAGACCGCCGTCAATATCAGGTTTTTCCATAAGCTCTTCAGCGTTTGAAGGTTTCATACTTCCGCCGTATTGAATTGTGATTTCTTTTGCACAGTTTTCACAGTAGAGTGAGGCTAAAATATTTCTTATGCCCCCGCAGACCTCTTGTGCCTGCTCACTTGTTGCAGTCTTGCCGGTGCCGATTGCCCAGATAGGCTCGTATGCTATAACTACCTTTTTTGCATCTTCAGCGCTGATTCCTGCAAATGCTTTTTTTATTTGAATGGAAATCAAATCCATCGTAATCCCTGCCTCGCGCTGCTCCAAAGATTCACCTACGCAGACAATCGGGATAAGTCCCTTTTCCAAAGCCTTTTTTGTTTTAAGATTTACCGTTTCGTCAGTTTCTGCATTATACTGACGGCGCTCGGAATGACCGATAATTACATAGTCTGCGCCGATGTCCTTTAGCATATCTGCGGAAACCTCGCCCGTAAATGCGCCCTTGTCCTCAAAATGCAGATTTTCAGCGCCGATTTTGACGTGTGTTCCGCTTGCCGCCCTTACTGCCTCACAAAGGCATACGTAAGGCGTGCAGCAGACAACTTCACAGCCTGCATTTTGCGTTGCCTCGGCAACAGATTTAACAAAATCATAAGTTTCGCTGGGAAGCTTGTTCATCTTCCAGTTTCCTGCAACAATATATTTTCCCATTTGTTTGTCCTCCGTTTATTTATCGTTTATTGCGGCTATACCGGGAAGTTCTTTTCCCTCCAAAAATTCCAAAGATGCGCCGCCGCCTGTTGAAATATGGCTCATTTTATCGGCAAGGCCCGCCTTGTTCACGGCTGCGACGCTGTCGCCGCCGCCGATTACTGTGGTTGCGTCAAGCTCTGATAAAACCTCTGCAATGGCGTTTGTGCCTTTTGCAAAATTCGGCATTTCAAATACGCCCATAGGTCCGTTCCATACAACTGTTTTTGCGTCTTTTAAAGCGTTAGAGAAAAGTTCTATGGACTTAGGTCCTATATCAAGTCCCATAAATCCGTCGTCAATACCGTTTTCCGAAACTTTAATTTCTGCATCGTTTGAGTATTCCGATGCCTCGACGGAGTCTGTCGGAATTAACAGCTTAACGCCCTTTTCTTCCGCCTTTTTCATCATATCCTTTGCATAATCTATAAAATCTTCCTCTAAAAGAGATGTCCCGATTGAAAGACCTTTTGCTTTCATAAAGGTATATGCCATACC
>JAIKVQ010000010.1 GCA_024685565.1 Bacillota bacterium | reverse complement strand
ACAATAATTGCAACACAGTACGGCGGTGCGGGCTAAAATGTTCGAGTAGCTTTCCTAACGCTTCCAAAACACGCATTTAAGCACCTTTCCGTCTTTTCCGCCCTTTATTATTTCCTTAAAAATTGTCCTTACCATATTGTTTTTTTCAACATTATCTACATCAGCATCATTTAGAATTTCGGTCAATCTGCGAAGCTCTTTTTTGTCAATACGGTGTTCCTCTTCAGCTTTATTTTCTACAGTTATTTCAAGCATTTCTTTTAATTTTTCCATCTCATCAAGAATAGATTTTTTATTTCCCTTATATTCTTCAAGAGTGTCCGCACCGTCTTCATAAGCCAGCTTTATCCGTTCCAAACGAATTTCAAGTCTTTGAAGCTGTGTTTTGATAATTATGCTGTCATCATTAGAGTTTACTTCCGCTTCAAAATCCGATTCAGCAAAATCAAGCTCTACATTCGGAAGTTCTATATCAGACAAGATACCAAGAATAATTTTAGCTGCTTTTTCTGCTTTAATATAGCCAACACCGTCGCATTTCCCTCTGCTTCGCTCTGAACAGCCAAAGTATCCGCTCTGATAAGACAAAACTTTGCCGCATTTTTCACATCTTAAAATGCCCGTCAGCCAATGTGACAGCCCCTCTCTGTCAGAATTAAAGAACTTCTTAAACCTCGCCTTTTGTTCTTGCATTTTTTTCTGAGCTTTGTCCCAAGTTTCTGTATCAATAATAGGCTCGTGCGAACCATCGGTTATAATTGCAGTATCTGCCGTATAATTCCGCGACAGCTTACCGTCAGGATTCCAACGGGTTTTGCCTATATACAAAGGATTATTAAGCCAGTATTCTACAGTTCTGTTTTCGATTTTGTTCCCGCGATGTGTTTTTATTCCCATAGCATTCAGAGCTTTTGCGATTGTTAAAAGACCTTTACCGTTTACATAATCGTAGAAAACCTTTCGTATAATCTCAGCTTCATCAGGAACTACAATATACTCGCCGTTTTCCACCTTGTACCCAAAGCCGGGTATCGAAAGAACTCCGCCTCTTTTTGCTTTTTCGGTCATTCCGCGTTTTACTTCTTCTGCAAGATTTATGCTGTAAAACTCGTCCATTGCTTCGATAATAGCTTCAATAAGTATGGATAGCTTATCGTTTCCGATATCTTCGCTGACCGATACAACATCAACATTGTGTTCTTTACGAAGCATTGACTTATAAACGATACTGTCTTCACGATTTCTGGCAAATCGGCTGAATTTCCAAACCAGAATAACATCAAAAGGCTTCGGTTTATGCTTTGCCAGACCTATCATTTCGTTAAATGCAGGTCTGTTTTTTGTTTTTCTTCCGCTGATGCCTTCATCTACAAATATAAACTCTTTAGGTAATAAAATTTGATTTTTTTCTGCATAAATTTTTATTTTTTCTAACTGGCTGTCAGGACTGAACTCAACCTGATCATCAGTAGAAACTCGTATGTAAGCTGCCGCTACCTTCAATAAATTTTCCTCCTTCCTAAAAAACGGCAACTATTTATTCCATACGACAATTTTAGCAAAACCGCTTTTTGAAATCAAGCCTTTTTATCTGAAATTTTTACTTTTTTCTTATAGTATTCACTAAGCGCCTGCACCTCTATATTCAGCTTCCATTGGCGCAGATCTTTTTTATCTAAATTTGAAAGCTTTGTGTTCCCAATGTAGCACTCAACCCTAAACTCATTCATTGCTACCACCCCACATAATTTTATGTCAAAAATATGCTTAAAATAACATTCCTATAAGCAAAACGGACGGTAGTTTGCAAGACTGCCTCATAGGATTTCCACCTTCCCGATTTCCTCCGGACTGCTCTCATTGCGTGCAACGCTTTTAACGCCCCGACTGTGACTGAGCAGAAGTATCATTATAACCGCATATAGTTATCGCACAGGGTTTGCAAAGCCTTTTTTCTACAAAATGTTATTCGCTCGTTTCATATTATATGAAATGTCTTGGCGCATTTACAGATTTGCTCATATATACGGTAAAGTATCCGTTTTACTTTTTATTCTACATCGCCGTTATCTTGCGTGTTTTCTTTGTAAAAGACGGCTAAGCTTGAGGCATAGCGAATTTCTACAATACCATTTGTAAAAGCTTTTGTTCTTTCTCCGAAACCTTTTG
>JAIKVQ010000058.1 GCA_024685565.1 Bacillota bacterium | reverse complement strand
ATTTTCATCTACAGCAATTACCGCAACACCGCCATTATGTAAAACAAGTTCTCTTCCTGCAGTCTCCCCGTTTGGCAGGCGAACTATATCCTCTTTTATGTGAATAATTCTGCCCGAATAAATCTCTTTCGTATCTATTGTAGTTTCTGTAAAGTCCATTTTACGCTACCTCTTTAGTGTATAAACAAATCTTTCAATTACCTTTGCCGAATTTTCTGCAGCCATAGCCGCAAATTCCGGAAAATCCATATTTGCGCCATCATTTGCGCCGTCGCTTATTGCCCTTAAAACACCAAAAGGTACTTTATTCACAAAGCATACCTGCCCTATTGCAGCTCCCTCCATTTCACAGGCTTTTGCGGAAAAAGCATCTTTTATAAACTGCTTTTTGTTCGCGCTTGAGACAAATTCATCACCTGATGCAATTGTGCCTATTTCGTAATTTATACCCGAATATCTGCAGGCGTCTTCCAAAGAATTTAAAACCCCTGTGTCCGCAGGAATTTTGACAAGTCCTATTTCTGACAAGAGTCCGCGTTCATCTCCAAGCGCAGTAGTATCCATATCGTGCTGTGCTACACTGTCGGCGATAACTATATCCCCAATATGCAGAGTTTGGGAAAGTCCGCCTGCAACTCCTATATTTACTATTACATCGGGTTTAAACCGCATTATCATAGTTTGTGCACATATTGCCGCAAAAACCTTGCCGATGCCGCATTTTGCTATAACTGTTTCGGTTTCTCCGATTTTGCCTGAAAAGTATTCTATATTGCTTATTTTTTCTTTTCGGACATCTTGCAAAAGCCTTTTAAGACTTTCAACTTCAATGTCCATAGCACCTATAATTCCTATCATACAAGCACCCTAAAACAACGGCAGCGGATTTACATAAATCACATCGTCACGTTTTGCAGCGTCACCCTCTGCAAAAACAAAAGCTTTCGCATAAATATTTGCGCCTACCTGACTCAAAATACTTTCCATAGCGTCAAGTGATGAGCCCGTTGATACAACATCATCAACCACAAGTACATTTTTCCCCTTTAATTTTGGTACCTGGTTATTATCAAGATACAAAAAGTGCTCATTTTTTGTGGTATATGTGTTAACCGCACCTTTTGTTACCTCTTTATGATAAATCTTGTGCTCTTTTCTTAAAATAACCATATCACAGCCGATGCTTTGAGCTATATTATATGCTAATATAACACCCTTTGTTTCTGCTGAAAGAACGGTATCAACCTTTTTAAGGTCAATTCCCGACTCTTTGAGCTTATCAAAAAGAGCCTTTGACGAATCCTCGGCAAGCTCCCTTGACGAAAGCATATCAAATACGGCAATAGACAGTCCGGGCTTTATTTCAACAATCGGCAAGCCGTATTCATTTCCGTTTAAAGTAGTTTTGTAATCCATTTTCATGCCTCCTAACAACACCCTATAATTATACCACACCTTTTTCCAAATTACAACAGTTTTTTTAGCTATTGACTAATTATAACATATGTGCTAAAATGATATAATAAGTGAAAATATTGCTATTTTCTATTTAAGGAGTTTTTATGAAAAAACGTGTATCTGGAGGCGGCGAAAGCTACGGAATAATATTCGCAGGATTAATCCTGTTTTTTATGTCTGTTTACAGCATTTTAAATGATAATATGCTTAATTTTGTTATTTTTGCTGCCACCGCTGTACTTCTTGTTATATACGCTTGCTTTTTTATCAGAAAAAGCCGAGCGGGTTTTTCCGAATATATAAAAATGATTACCGAAACACGTGAAGGAATGTCGGGCGATGCAATAAGCAAATTTCCCCTTCCTATGGCCGTTTTACAGATTAACGGTCAGATTTCGTGGTTTAACGATTTATTTGCCGAAATGGTCGGGACAGGTGAGCTTTATAACGTTATAATCGGTGAAATTATGCCTGAACTGAGATGGTCGGAGATTTTGAAGTCCACGGGAAGCATATACACGTATGCAAACTATAAAGGGCATAAATACAATGTTGTCGGCGACATAATAAAAAGCAGCATTTCAACCCCTGAAAAGCCGGATTTTACTGTTCTGTTATACTTTATTGACAAAACAGAAACAGAAAATCTGCGAAAAAGATATGAAAACGAAAAAACCGATATTGCAATAATTAACATAGACAATTATGATGAAATCTTCCAGAAAATGGACGATTCCGAGTCACAGCAGACAATGGCAAAAATAAATAAGTATATAATTGCCTGGGTATCGGAAAGCAAGGGCGTATTAAAAAAGACCGAACGCGACAGGTATCTTGTGCTTTTCGAGCATCAGTATCTTAAGGACTATATTCAAAAGAAATTTGATATTTTGGAACAGGTGCGAAAGCTTGGCGAATCAATAAAACTGCCCGTTACCATAAGCATAGGCGTCGGCGTCGGCGGAACTTTGCTTGAAAACAATGCATATGCCAGAGCTGCAATAGATATGGCTTTAGGGCGAGGCGGAGATCAGGCAGCTATAAAGGACTCAACTCAGTACAGTTTTTTCGGGGGAATTGCAAAAGATTATGAAAAAAGCACTCGTGTTAAAACCCGGGCATTTTCAGTTGCTCTGCGCGATTTCATTATAAACTCTGATAAAGTTATCTTTATGGGACATACGGCTCTTGATTATGACTCTTTCGGAGCTGCGCTCGGACTTCAGCGCGCTGTACGCGTTCTGGATAAAACTCCATATATTATTATGGATAGTTCCCCGGCCGTAAAACCGCTTAAGGACGAAGCAGATAAGGTAGAAGAGTATTCAGGAATGATAATCTCCCCAGAAGAAGCGGAAAGCATTATAACAATGAATACACTGCTTGTAATTTTAGATACACACCGTCCGTCTATGCTGCCTAAGCCTGAACTTCTGAATAAAACGGCAAAAGTTGTATTGATCGACCACCACAGAAGAAGCACCGACTTTATTTCAAGCACATCTTTAATATATCACGAGCCTTACGCATCTTCAACCTGTGAAATGGCAACGGAAATTCTTCAATATATTGATAATGACAAAAAACTGACTCCTTTTGAGGCAAAATCGCTTTATGTGGGCATTCTTATGGACACTAAGAACTTCACTGTAAAGACGGGAGTCAGGACATTTGAATCTGCATCATATCTGCGCAGGTACGGGCTTAACACTTCCGAGGTACGCAAACTTTTTAATACCGATATGGAAGATTATATAAAGCGCGCACAGATAGTTGAAAATGCCGTTTCCGTACAAAATGATATGCTCGCCTCGGTATGCCGCGAGGATTATCCGAATATGCGTGTAATATCCTCTCAGGCGGCTGATGAAATGCTGAATATAAGCGGTATTGCA
Organism: Bacillota bacterium; assembly: GCA_024685565.1. GTDB lineage: Bacteria > Bacillota > Clostridia > UBA1381 > UBA1381 > UBA1738. The sequence continues at coordinate 8,447 of JAIKVQ010000058.1, read as the reverse complement.
GCGGCATTTGTACTATATAAATCAGACGGCGGTATATTCCTTTCAGCACGTTCATTAGGAGAAGTGAATGTGCAGATAATTGCCGAAAAATTAGGCGGAGGAGGTCACGCAACCGTAGCAGGTGCTAAGATTGATGCAGACGATTTCGATGATGCTTTTCTACTTTTAACAAAGGCAATAGACGACTATGTGAAGGAAAACAGAAAGGACTGATAATATGAAGGTTATTTTAAATCAGGACATTAAAGGTCAGGGAAAAAAGGGTCAGCTTGTTGAGGTATCCGACGGATATGCAAGAAACTACCTACTCCCCAAAAAGCTTGCAAGCGAAGCAAATAATACCAATATCAATATACTGAACGGAAAAAATGAGTCGGAGGCTCACAGAAAACAGGTGGCACTTGATGAAGCTCTTTCGCAGAAGGAAAAGATGGAGAAAATAGAGGTACGATTAAGTGCAAAAGCAGGTGAAAACGGAAAACTTTTCGGCTCCATTACATCAAAGGATGTTGCAGAGGCACTTACTATGCAGCATCACATAAAAATTGACAAGAAAAAATTTGTTATGCCCGACGGGATAAAAGTTTTGGGCACTACTAATGTTGAAGTAAAAATCCATCCGGGTGTTGTCGGCACGCTCAAGGTTACAATAACCCAGCAATAATTAAGGAGATATTATGGCGAATACTAATGATATACGCGATTTTGAGCTTCCAAACAGTCCCGAAGCCGAAAAAGCCGTAATTGGCTGTGTTTTGCAGGATAGAAAGTCGCTTGTGACAGCAATTGAACTGCTCTCGCATAACGATTTTTATTATGATGCAAACCGAGAAATTTTCAGAGTAGTTTCGGAACTTTTCAACGAAAACCTCCCTGTTGATATAGTAACGGTAAGCGACAGACTCACAAAATATGATAAACTTGATGCTGTCGGCGGCATAACCTATCTTACCGCTATTGCCACAAGCATTTCCACAACTGAAAATGTTGAATACTATGCGCGTATAATACAGGAAAAGTCGCTCCTGCGCGACCTTGCAAACGCTGCGACCGAAATAAAAGCTCTCTCGGTAGGTCAGGACGGTAAAGCTTCGCAGCTTTTATCGCGTGCAGAACAGCTTGTATTAGATATTTCCTCAAGCCGTGAACAAAAGGAGATATCACCCATTAAAGACATTATTATGTCTACCTATGAAGAAATGGTGGAAAATTCAAAAAATCCGGATAAGCTTTTGGGCACGGATACAGGTTTCCACGAGCTTAATTACAGAACAGGCGGCTTTCGCGGAGGCGAGCTTATACTTATTGCAGGGCGCCCCGGTATGGGTAAATCAAGCTTTGCAGTAAATATAGCCGAAACGGTTGCAATTACTGATAAAAAACCTGTTGCCATTTTCAACCTTGAAATGCCGAAATCTATGATTGTGCGCAGAATTTTATGCTCTCAGGCTTATATAGACTCTCAAAAAATATTGTCAGGAAAGTTTGAGGGCGAGGACTGGGCAAGGTTAGGCAAAGTTTTGGATAAAATTGCCGCTGCTCCCCTCTATATTGATGATTCTTCAAACATCACTGTTTCAGAAATACACGCAAAATGTCAGCGAATTAAGCAGGCTCACGGACTTTCAATGGTGATAATCGATTATCTTCAGCTAATGCGCGATGATACTCATACCGAGTCGCGTCAGGTTGAAATTTCTGCAATTTCGCGGGCATTAAAAATTATGTCAAAAGAGCTTGATGTTCCGGTAATTGCGCTTTCCCAACTTTCACGTGCGAACGAGGCAAGAAAGGATAAGCGCCCGATGCTTTCTGATATACGTGAGTCAGGCGCTATTGAGCAGGACGCTGATATGGTTATTTTCATATACCGTGATGATTATTATAACCCTGATACTGCCGATAAAAATATCGCAGAAATAAATATCGCAAAGCACAGGACAGGTGAAGTCGGTACATTTAAACTTGGCTGGCAGGGCAAGTACACAAAATTTGTCAATCTTGAATACGGCGTGCAAGATACGCATAAGAGCGGCGGAGGGAATGAACAGTAAATGAGCCTCACTCATACACTTTTGAATACCGTAAAAAAGTATAATATGATAAAAAGTGGCGACCGTGTTTTAGTCGCACTCTCAGGCGGTGCTGATTCTGTTGCGCTTTTGCGCTTACTTCTTGAAATATCAAAAGAGTACGGATTTACACTCGGTGCAGCTCACGTAAACCATCAACTCCGCAAAACTGCCGACCGCGATATGCATTTTTGCGAAGAATTGTGCAAAAATCTCGGCATACCGCTCACAGTTAAAACAATAGATATAAAAAAGGAAGCAAAAGAGCAAAGCATTAGCGAAGAACTTTGTGCAAGAAATGCAAGATACTCCTTTTTTGAGAGTCTTGGTTATGATAAAATCGCAACCGCACATAATAAAAATGATAATGCCGAAACCATTCTTTTTAACTTTATGCGTGGTGCGGGGACGGTTGGACTTTGCGGAATACCTTATGTCCGCGGCAGAGTTATACGACCTCTGCTTGACATAAAAAAGTCGGAAATTACCGAATTCTGCAAAGAAAACGGTTATGATTTTGTAACCGATGAAACAAATTTTGAAGAAATCTATACACGGAACAAGATAAGACTTTCACTTATTCCCGAAATTGAACGTACTTTCAACAGTAATTTTGTTAATACCGTTACTGCAAATTCCGAGCTTTTATCAAATGATGCGGATTTTTTGGATAACTTTTCAAAAAATCTGTATAAGGGAGAGGTTTTGTCCTCATACTTAAAAGATATGCACCCTGCTGTGCTTTTCCGCATTATCCAGACTTACTACAAGGAAAGAACTGCATCTTTGCAAAATCTTTCGGTTAATTTTATAAAAGAAATTATTTCCCTTATGGAACATGGTCAAACAGGAACAAAAATAGACTTGCCTAACGGTTTTGAAGCATATCTTTCATATGGAAAGCTCGTAATAGATAAAAAAATCGAATATACGGGTTTTGAATATGCAATAACACCTGAAAAACCGCTTTTTATTCCTGAAACGGGTGTAACTATCACCTTAAAAAGAGATAAAACCGGTAAAATTTCTCTCCCTGATACAAAAGGGCTTACTATCCGAAGTAAGCGACGCGGAGATTTTTTTTACCCGGTAGGTATGACTGGAAAAAAACGGCTTTCCGATTATTTTACAGATAAAAAAATACCGCAAAAACAACGTTTTAATATACCCATTCTTACAAAGGATAATGAAGTTGTTTCAGTTATAGGTTACAGGAATGACAGGCGTTTTGTCGGAACTTATTCCGATTTTTATTCCATTTCAATAAAGGAGGCAGACAATGCAGAATAAAAACAAAGGGATATTCGGCTGGCTTCTTGCAATAGTTTTGCTTTTCTCCATATGGTCAGCCTTTGGCGAATTTGCAAGCAATGCCGCAAAATCCGACTATTCCTCACTTATAAGATACATTAAAGACGGCTCTGTTTCCGAGCTTTATATAAGCTCCACAACTGCACGCGCAAAAGTAGGCGACAAAGTTATAATTTGTGAAATACCTTCTGTTGAAGTTCTGCAAAAAGATGCAGGCGATGATTTGGTTAAAATGATAGAAGCGGGACAGCTTTCCTATCAGGTAGCAGAACAAAAAATTTCCTGGCTTGACTACCTTATCCCAATATCGTCAATTCTTATGCTCGTAATATTTGCGCTCTTCCTCTTCGGTCAGGGCGGAGGAAAAGGCGTTGCAAACTTCACAAAAAGCCGCGCAAGGCTGAATGAAGACTCACAAAAATCAGTAAAGTTTTCTGATGTCGCAGGCGCAGATGAGGAAAAAGAAGAACTTGTTGAGCTTGTTGAATTTTTGAAAAACCCTCAAAAATTCATAGCATTAGGTGCAAGAATTCCAAAAGGCGTGCTTTTGGTGGGCCCTCCGGGAACAGGAAAAACACTTCTTGCCCGTGCTGTTGCAGGCGAGGCAGGTGTTCCCTTCTTCTCTATTTCAGGCTCAGATTTCGTTGAGTTGTATGTAGGCGTAGGTGCATCACGTGTCCGCGATATGTTTTTGCAGGCAAAAAAATCAAGACCCTGTATTATATTCATAGACGAAATCGACGCTGTAGGAAGACAGCGCGGCGCAGGTATGGGCGGCGGTCATGACGAACGCGAACAAACACTCAACCAACTTTTGGTAGAAATGGACGGCTTTGGCGCAAATGAGGGCATTATCATTATGGCTGCTACAAACCGCCCCGATATTTTGGACGGAGCACTTTTGCGCCCCGGTAGATTTGACAGGCAAATAGTAGTTGGAAAACCTGACTTAAAAGGAAGAGAAGAAATCCTCAAAATTCATTCAAAAAATAAGGTATTGGCAAAAGACGTTGACCTTACAAAAATTGCAAAAGCAACAGTAGGTTATACAGGTGCAGACCTTGAAAACCTTATGAATGAGGCGGCAATTTTTGCAGCACGCAGGAATAAAACGGAAATTGATGAAAAGGATATTGACGACGCAAACATCAAAGTAATGATAGGACCGCAGAAAACGTCACAGGTTGTGACCGACAAGGAAAAGCGTCTTACCGCATATCATGAGGCAGGTCACGCAGTTCTTACAAAACTTGTATCAACACGCGATATTGTACGTCAGGTTTCCATTATACCGCGCGGAACGGCAGGCGGTTATACAATGCATATTCCCGAAGAGGACAGTATGTATTATGGCAGGAAGGATATTCTAAACGATATAATAATACTTTTAGGCGGAAGGGTTGCAGAAGAACTTACAATGGATGACATTTCAACAGGCGCCTCCTCCGATTTAAAGCGAGCTACCGCACTTGCCCACGAAATGGTTGCAAAATATGGTATGAGCGAGAAAATAGGCCCTATATGCTATGACAGCAACGAAGAAGTATTTTTGGGCAGAGATTACGGTCATTCAAAACAGTATTCGGAAATGATTGCTGCGCAAATCGATAAAGAAGTTGAAAATCTTCTAAATACACAATATGAAAGAGCAAAAACACTGCTTTTAGAAAATATGACAAAGCTTAAAAACGTCGCAGAAGCCCTACTCTCCAAAGAAGTTTTGGACGAAGAAGAGTTTTTGAAATATTACAATAAAGGAGAATTTGAAAATGAAACAAGTAACTAAGGATATGATTATCAGAGATGTATTGGAGTTAGACGCAGGCTGTGCAGACTTCTTGTTTGCAATAGGTATGCACTGCTTAGGTTGCCCGTCTGCAAGCGGTGAAACTCTTGAAGAAGCCTGCTCAGTACACGGTGCTGATGCAGATAAGCTTGTATCTGATATAAACGACTATTTAAAAGACAAATAATTATGGACTCTGTAATACGGCAAATTGCGGTTTTGACAGCTTTAGTGCTGTTTTCGGCATATTTTTCGGCTACCGAAACCGCATTTTCCTCTTTAAATAGGATAAAGCTAAAGAATAAAGCAAAAAACGGAGACAGGCGCGCAAAAAACACACTCTGCCTGTATGAGAAATATGACAAACTTCTTTCCACTATTTTAATTGGAAACAATATTGTAAATATTCTCTCAACGTCTATCGCTACCGCACTTTTTGTGTTCTATTTTCCGCAAAAAGGCGTTGCTTATTCCACAGTAACAATGACGCTGGTCGTACTGACTTTTGGCGAAATTCTGCCAAAAAGCATTGCCAAAGAAATCCCCGAAAGTTTTGCAATGTTCTCCTACCCGCTTATTTATGTCCTTTTAATACTTTTAACTCCGATAACCTTTGTATTTTCGCTGCTTAAAAGGGTTGTAAAGAAAACATTTGATATCCGCATCGATAAGAAAATTACTGACAGCGAGCTTTTAACCATTGTTGAAGAGGCAAAAAGCGACGGTGCGATTGATGAGGACGAAGGACATTTATTAAAAAGCGCTATTGAATTTTATGATTTGGAAGTATCCGATATTTTGACACCGCGTGTTGATGTAATCTCTGTTGACATTGAGGCGTCAGCTGATGAAATACGTAATACCTTCCGCAGGAGCGGATTTTCACGCCTGCCCGTTTATCGAGATACTGTGGACAATATTGTCGGAATTATAAATGAAAAAGATTTTTTCTATAATGAAAAAATCGAAAATATAATGCTGCCTGTAATCAGAGTCCTGGAATCAATGAAAATTTCACGGCTTGTTACCCTATTGCGCGAAAAAAAACAGCACTTAGCCGTTGTAACCGATGAATACGGCGGAACGGTCGGTGTTGTCAGTCTTGAAGATGCTTTGGAAGAACTTGTAGGCGAAATTTGGGATGAACACGATTCAGTTAAGCTTGATTTTATAAAGATTTCTGACCACCGCTATCGTATAAGCGGCACTGCAAATGTCGAAAAAATGTTTGAAATCTTTGAGGTAATGCCAAAATCAGAATTTGACAGTACCTCTGTTTCGGGATGGATTACAGAAATCTTGGGACATATTCCAAAACGTGGCGAACGCTTTGAAGCTGACGGTATATTTATAACTGTTTTAAGAACCAAACAGAACAGGGTTCTCGATATTTTGGCAGTTAAAAATTCCGTTGTGAAACCAAAAGATAAATAAGTCTTTTTTCTATGCGTTGCCAGCGCAAAAAGCTGTTATTCGTAAGATTGCTAATAAATGTAAGTCCAACTCCTGTTAAGGGCTTGCCTTTTTCTAACCTGCGTTTGACACTTTTTTCGCATACATCAAGGCATATATCGCAAAAATATCCGTAGATAAATGCTGTTACAGAAAGAAATATAATTTTCATATATTCACTCCTTTTTCAAAGTATCTGCAAATTGGAATTTTTTATGTGAATTATTGAAAAAATAAGGAGGTGCGGCACTTGAAATACAAACAGGCGTACAAGCTAAATCAATTTGACAATACTCTGTTCCTGCTCACTATACTTGCAGGAATATTCGGCATTGTTGCTATTTACAGCGCAACACGTTCACTAAATTCAAATTCACAGGTTTTGGTGCAAACTGTTTCCTTTTTAATGGGAACATTTCTTATGTTTTTCCTAAGCAGGATTAATTATCAGACTTTCGGCTATACTGCCGTACCTATATATATTGTCTGCATCTTTCTGCTCATTTCAGTTCTTATTTTCGGTACAACAGGGACATGGGGTGCAAGAAGCTGGATTCGTTTCGGTCCAATCGGTATACAACCATCAGAAATATGTAAAATAGGCTTTGCTATTACTTTTTCAAAACATTTAACAAAGGTTAAGGAAGATATAAATAAACCGCTTACGCTGGTTTTATTACTCGCACATCTTGCAGTTTTAATTGGTCTTATAATGCTTGAACCCGATGCAGGAAGCGCTATGGTTTTCTGCTTTATGGCGATAGTTATGCTGTTTGTCGCAGGACTTTCATATAAGTATATCATACCTGCCTTTTTGCTTGTACTCGCATCTTCTCCGCTTATATATTTCTTCCTTTTGAGTGATTATCAAAAGCATAGAATACAAGTATTCTTTAACCCCGAAATGGATAAACTCGGAAGCGGATATAATGTAATCCAATCGAAAATTGCAGTAGGGTCAGGCAGACTTTTGGGCAAAGGATATTTAAAAGGTACCCAAAATCAGCTTGGATTTCTTCCAACAAAACATACAGATTTTATTTTCAGTGTAATATCTGAAGAACTCGGCTTTGTAGGTTCAGTATTGATTATCTTACTGCTTTTCCTTATAATTGCAAGGTGTATAAAAATCGCGCAGGAGTCGGACGATTTGTTTGGTAAATATATTTGTGTGGGAATTGCAGCCATGCTTATTTTTCACACTTTTGAAAATGCTGGTATGTGTATAGGTCTTATGCCTGTTACGGGAATTCCTCTTCCCTTTATAAGCTATGGCGGCACATCTCTCGTTACAAATATGATTGCAATAGGCATAGTTCTTTCAGTGTCCTCTCATTCTAAAAAAACAAGAATTTAAAATCTTAACTTATTGCTGTGTTTTTTTCAAAAACTATTGATTTTTTTCTTTTTTTGAGATATAATCTCTTGGTGCAAAAGTATTTGGAGATGTACCCAAGTGGTCGAAGGGTCCGCACTCGAAATCCCCTCGGTTACACTGTAACTGTACCCTCACAAATGGCTTAACCACGCGGGTTTAAGCGAGGTTCAAACCTTGTTTTTACACCCTTATCTAGCGGTTTTTCTAGCAAAAACTCAGACAATTCTATATTTGCTTGTTTTTTGCTCATTAAAAATTTGGGCATTTAACATATCTGGAGATGTACCCAAGTGGTTGAAGGGTCTGCACTCGAAATCAAGTCGGATTTTTTATGTGGCTTTTCCTTCAATCGCGCTTGATTGCTTGTTTTTTTGAAAATTTAATAGATGAGTTTTTAACAATTTCCCAAAGGTTTTTCCCAAAAACATTCAATCTTTGGAATTGCTAA
>JAIKVQ010000053.1 GCA_024685565.1 Bacillota bacterium | reverse complement strand
TTTTGTCCCGTTGTTTTTGAGCGTGTGTCAATACCTGACATGATTGCAATTTTGCCGTTATGATTTATCGGCGTGATTTTGACTCTTATACAGTAAATATGGTCACAGTCAAAGGACGAAAATCTCTCAAATTCAAAGTCTGTAATATCGCCCTTGCTGTTTTCCCAGCGCACCTTTCTTGTAAGGGTTGCAGATGTCAGGTCGATATAACGCTCCCACTCAAGAATTTTACCCTCCCAAGGATAAAAGATTTCGCCATTTACGCTTATTCTGATAAGCAAAAAATCCACATTATTGATAATTGACTCCGTATATTCAAAATCTTTGAGTTTTTCTTCGTCAAAATAGTATTTTTTCATATACTCGTTGTCTGCCAAAGGCTCAACAACATCTATTACCTCGTCGATTACTCCCCGTATGTATGCTCCCTGCACCCGCAACGAGCCGAATTCTTCAAAGCTGCCCCGTACTCCGATATAACCGTTTCCCGTCGTAAACAAAGAGGCAGTAGCCGCTTCTTCTTCAATATTATAGCTTTCTTCAATAAATCTGTTTCCTTTTGGTATCAGCATATTTATGACTCCTTATGTATATAAATGTTCTATTGCATTTTTTGCTATCTTTAATATCTCTTTTAATGTTACCGGTATCTAAAATTCCTCCGCGAATTTTTCTTTATCGCACACAAAATTGAAGGTTAAATTTGTTACATATTCTTCATCAGGTTTTATGAACCTGAGTTTTCCCTCTTTCCGCATAACATCACGCCCGTCGGTATTGCAGTTTCCCGGCTCCAAGCCCAAAACATACTCATATTCGCCCATCATTTTCCACTGGGTAAATTTATCGAGGGTTTTCTTGTCAAAGCCGATAACTACGCCCTTTTCAATATCAGGGTTATAGATACCGCACTTACCGATTCCGTTCTTTTCTTTGATGTCATAGTAGTAACATCGTCCTTTGTAGCCTCTTTGAGGCTTCTCCATTTTTCTTGAATTTTCAATATCCCCTCTTGCGTGTTCATTTTTTGGGATTACCGTATCCGACGGAATTACCACCTCCGCATTTTCCGAAAGCAGAGGATAACCCATATTACAATGATAAAGTAGCATTATAGGGCTTTCTTTTGAACCGATATTTTTCACCGTATCGGAGAGTGTGATTTTGTTTTCCGTTTTTGATATCGTATAAGTCCTTATAAGCAAAAGCTGATGTGAAAGGATTGTTGCATCGCGTACAGTCGCTTTTATCGTTATTTCTTCATCTGTTTCCTCAACCGAATATTTTTCGCTCGGTGTATTTGAAATTGTACCGTGCAGAGGAAGCTCTTCACCCTCATCTATACAGGGATCACCTACTGTAAAAAGTCCGCAGGTGGTGAAAAAGCCTGCGCTGAAGGATTTCAGAAAACCCCTTCCTGTCGGCTGATAATATTTGGGATTTACATATCCGCAAGGGGACATATATCCCAAATTTGTGCCGTTTAAGGAAAGTGTTACAATATCCGCGCATCTGTCAAGGGATATTTCAAAATCAAGTCCCTTTCCGTTTTTAACACGCAAAATCCGCATACCGTCAGCCTTGCCGCCGATTAAACGATACTCATAAGTGCCACTTTCTTGAATACTGTGCCCTATATACTTATTCATTTCAATACCTCACATATTTCAAATCTGCTACACTTCTATTTTTTTACAGTTTTCTATTACCCATTCGCAGTAACTGAACCACTCGTCAGGATTTACAAACGCATATTTATCACCGTTTTCCAGCCTTTTTGCCTTTTCTAAGGTGTGATTATGTTGCATATGATTACCCAAAAATATATCCACTCTCTCATTTTTCAGCCTTTTCATAGAATTTACCAAATCATCACGCAAGGAAAACGGCAGGTTGTATCTTTTTAAGTACGCCGTTGACAGCGTATTGATGCCCATTCCGCCGTGAAGTCCTGCTCTGTATGTTTTTTCCCCGTCTGTTACATCAAAAAAGTATGACATAGCGCCTGC
>JAIKVQ010000047.1 GCA_024685565.1 Bacillota bacterium | reverse complement strand
TTCTTCGTCATAGCCTACCGTATTCCCGAATGCTTCCGCTATTGCTCTTACAGGAACCAATGTTCTTCCATCCATTATCACAGACGGACTGTCAAGCTCTTTTCTTTCTTCATTAACATACATAACATCCTGACCTATTTGCATAACAATAATTTTATCATTATTTATGGCAAATACAGTTTTAGTTTCATCATCCCAGTCAACTACCGCTCCCAACGCTTCAAAAATCGCACGAAGAGGCACCATTGTTCTATCGTTTATAATTGTCGGGGGAACATCTAACGGTATTCCTATATCACCCTCAAAAATCATAAGGTTTTCACCTATTGTCAGCGTTATATCGACAATTTTCTTTTCAGGCGCCGGTGCAATCAATTTTGTTTCTTCCGTTTTCTGTTCAGGTTCTGCGTATGCACTGATACCTAAAACCATCAGTGCGGATAGCATTATGCTAAAAATTCTTTTGTTCATCTTAAAACTCCTTTTTTATTTCATTATACATCAAAACAATTTCATTTGCAATATTTTTTAACACTTTTAGGGCAATTTTCGTATTATATTACAGATACCCTTTACATAAAACAAGGAGGTGAAAATATGTATTGTCCCATAAATAATTCAGACAGCGACAACTGCATCTGCACTACTCGCTGCTGCCGTTTATATAATATAGCTCTCGCATTTTTAGGGGCTATATTGTTCTTTGTTCTCGGTATAATCTTTTCATTAGTTGCAAGCGACCTTGTTGCAGGCGCACTTCCGCTTTTGATTGTTACTTTTGTGTTGATTTTCATAGTATTTATAGTTACCGTCTTAACAAGAGGCTGCTGCAATAATTCATTAAGAGAATAAGGTTTTATAAAAGGGGCGGTTTTCCGCCTCTTTTTTTTCTTTAAAAATTTTGCGCTCCCCTATTGACAAATTTTGTTTTAAAGTATATAATGAACGTATGAACAGATATTCATATTTTAGGGGGGTGTATTTTATGGCTTGCAGAAACTCTGCTTGTTCCTGTTGCGGCCACGAACATAATCACGAGGAGGAAAACCGTACTCTTGTTGTGATACGGCTTATCTCAGGCGCAATTCTATTTTTAGCTGCACTTTTTTTCAAAATCAATTACCTGTTTTTAATTTCTTACATTATTTTGGGATACGATGTTGTCATAAATGCAATAAAAAATGTAAGGCACATTTTCAATGAAAGTTTTCTTATGACTATTGCCACCTTCAGCGCATTTGCGCTGGGTGAATTTGCCGAGGCATGCTGTGTTATGCTTTTTTATCAAATCGGCGAATTTCTGTCCGATTATGCACAGGATAAGGCAAAGGATTCGATAGGTTCGCTTATGGATTTACGTTCCGACACAGCAAATCTTCTTACTGATGCGCATTTTGAAACTGTGCCGTCCGAGCAGGTAAATGTAGGCGATATTATACGCGTTTCAGCCGGCGAAAAGGTGCCGTTAGACGGTGTGATTACAAATGGCTCAGCTTATTTTGACACCAAAGCATTAACGGGCGAAAGCGTCCCCCGCCTTTTTACTAAAGGAGATGAGGTTTTAAGCGGATATGTTTCCTGCGACTCTGTGATAGAAATAAAAACTACAAAAAAATATGACGATTCTACTGCTTCTAAAATCCTTGCTCTTTTGAGTGATGAAAAAAAGGCTCGCTCTGAAAAATTCATAACGCGCTTTTCAAGAATTTATACACCAATAGTTGTATTGTTTGCGGTTTTGATTGCAGTTTTACCCCTTTTCTTTGGCGGAGAATATAAAGTCTGGCTCTACCGTGCTATCTTATTCTTAGTAGTGTCATGTCCATGTGCACTGGTTGTTTCGGTACCTCTTTCCTTTTTCGCAGGCGTTGGCTGTGCATCTTCAAAAGGTATTTTGGTAAAGGGTGCGTATATCCTTGAAAAGGCCGCAAAAATCAAAAATTTTGCTTTTGATAAGACAGGAACTCTCACTGACGGAAAATTCTGCGTCCGTTCCATAGATAGCATCGTATTAGACGGGAAAGAGCTTTTAAAATACTGTGCATACTGTGAATTTTATTCCATTCACCCGATAGCTAATGCAATAAAGGAATTTTACGGCAAAAGAATTGATGAAAGCCTGATTTCCGATTACCGCGAGTTTTCAGGAATGGGCGTTTCGGCAAATGTTGATTCGCATAAGGTCGAAGTTGGCTCAGCAGACTTTTTAAAGCTCCAAAAAGACGAAAGAGGCTCGGTATATGTAAGCATTGACGGCGTCTTTGCAGGCAGTATAAAAGTATCGGATATGACAAAAGCTGAGTCAAAATCAGCCGTTTTACTCCTTAAAAACCTTGGGATTTCATCTTTTATATTAACCGGCGATACCTTTGAAAATGCACATGATGTTTCGGATGAATTGAATATTCCGTTTTATGCATCGCTACTTCCTCAGGATAAGATAAGCAAAATAAATGAACTTAAAAAGTCCGGAATTACAGCATTTGCAGGCGACGGAATAAATGACGCTCCCGTTTTATCAATCGCTGATGTTGGCGTTTCAATGGGCAAAATCGGTTCCGATGCCGCAATAGAGTCAAGCGATGTTGTGCTTACCTCGGACAATTTGGAAAAGCTTCCGGTCTTAGTTAAGATTGCCCGAAAAACTATGAGAATTGTTTATGAAAATGTCATTTTATCAATTTCTGTAAAAATGGCTGTTATGCTCTTAGGTGCTCTCGGAATTGCTACCATCTGGCTTGCGGTTTTTGCCGATGTAGGCGTCTTAATTCTTGCCGTTATCAATTCCTTAAGAGCCTTTCTTGTGAGGGATTGACAAAATCTCTTTAAAAGTGTATAATCCATTTGTTCTTAAGGAGGATTATCTATGATTTTAGCAGTTGATGTAGGAAATACAAATATAGTTTTAGGCTGTATTGAAAATGGAAAAATCATATTCAGCGGAAGACTTACAACAGATGCACAAAAAACAGATATGGAACTTGCCGTAATTCTAAACAACATTTTCTCCCTTAACAATATTAACCCATTAGGTTTTGAGGGAGCTATAATTTCATCGGTTGTACCTCCGATAAACAAGGCTCTTAAATCCGCAATAAAGCTTATTACCGGAAAGGACGCCTATGAAGTACACGGCTGTGAGGATTTAAAAGTCGCAATAGATGACCCGAATCAGCTCGGAAATGACCTTGTTGTCGGAGCGGTTGCAGTGCTCGATGAATTTAAACCGCCAATTGTTCTGATAGATATGGGAACGGCGACCACAATTTTTGTTATAGACAAAGACGGCAGATATTTGGGCGGTTCGATTATGCCCGGCATTATGATTTCCCAGAAAGCACTTTCCTCCGTCGCATCACTTCTACCATCAATAAGCCTTGATGCTCCGAAAAGTGTAATAGGCGCAAATACGGTAGATTCAATGAACAGCGGCGCGGTTTTCGGGAATGCCTCAATGCTTGACGGTATGATTGACCGCATAGAGTCAGAATTGGGTGAAAAGGTTACCGCGGTATCAACGGGCGGACTTTCACGCTTTATAACATCACACTGCAGGCACGAAATCATATATGATGAAGATTTACTTTTAAAAGGGCTTTGGCTCATATACCAAAAGCACGCAGCTCAAAATCGGTAACGGTTTTGTGCTGTGTGCTTTTTGAAATAAGTTTTTTTATAAAACTAAAGCCTGAAAAGGGTGCTTTTTTTACCCTCTGTCCGCTTTTAATTGCCACGCTTGTAACGGGATAATTGTTATAGTAAATCTTTGCATAACCTAAATTATCCCCTATTTGTATATCAGAATTCTTCTCTTTTAAATAAATTTTGCCTGTAATGTTGCATTTTTTTCCGTCAGCAAGCGGAATTTTAGCGTCCTCCGCAGCAATTAAATTTACCTTTTTCCCGTTTATAGTTTTTGTTGCAAGAATACTCCCTTTTTCAATTACCTTTGTATCTTTGACAGTTTCAAACCCGTAATCAAAAAGTTTCGTATGCTCTTTCCAATCATCAGGACAGTTAAGCGTAACCGCAACAAGCCTTATCCCGTCCTTTTCGGCGCTTGTAACCAAACATCTTCCCGAAGCTTTGGTATACCCTGTCTTTCCTCCTGTGCAGTATTCGTACTGCCAAAGCAGTTTATTGTGATTTTTAAGATAGGTTATACTTGTTCCGTCATCAATATTGTAACGCTTTGTTGACATTATTTTTGAAAGCTCCTCGTTTTTCATTGCATATACCATAATAAGCGCCATATCATACGCTGTCGAATAATGCCCTTCTTCATTAAGACCGTTGGGATTTTTAAAATTTGTATTTTTACACCCTATTTCCCTTGCCTTTTTATTCATAAGATTGCAAAACGCATCTGTACTCCCAGAGACACCCTCGGCAAGCGCTACGGCTGTGTCATTTCCTGAATTTAACATAAGACCGTAAAGCAGATTACTAACCGATATTCTGTCTCCCTCACGAAGATATATACTTGAGCCCTCCTGATTTTGTGCATTTTGCGATACCGTAAAAATATCGTCCGGCGCAGCGTTCTCAAGTGCTATTACAGCCGTCATAATCTTTGTCGTACTTGCTATAGGCAAGCGCGCATTTTCATTTTCCTTTTTTATTATCTGCCTTGTATCACTTTCCATAAGTATATATGAACCTCTTGTCTCCTCTGCAAAACACGGTGTACTTAAAATAAAGACAATACAAAAAGCAATTAAAACTCTTTTTATCATAAAATGCCCCTTTTCTGCAGCATATTCTATGCTATTTTTCCCTTAGAAAAGCATTTTATACAAAAAACACCCTCCGTTAAGGAAGGTGTTTAAAATTATAACAGCTCTTTTGCCAAAGCCTTTATTTCCTCTTTGTTTTCGTCGGTCATTACCGAGCGAATATGTACCGAATTTTCCGCAAATGCAATATTTTTAGACTTCTCAAACTCGGATTTTATAACCTTTTCCGCCATAGGCGCCCATGTGCCGTTTTCGATTATGCCAACTGTTTTATTCTGGAAATTGCGTTCTTTTAATTCATCAATAAATGTTCGCATAAACGGAAAAATTTCAGCATTATATGTTGTTGTCGCAAGCACAACTTTACCATAACGGAACGCGTCTTCAACGGCCTCCGCCATATCGCATCTTGCCAAATCATTTACCGCAACTTTAGGACAGCCGCCTTTTTCAAGTTCTTCCGCCAAAAGTTCTGCCGCCGCCTTTGTGCCGCCGTAAACTGACGTATAGCAAATCACAACGCCGTCTGTTTCAACACCGTAACTTGTCCATGTTTTATACAAATTCAGGTAGTAATCAAGATTTTCTGAAAGGACGGGGCCGTGAAGCGGACAGATTGTTTTAATATCAAGATTTCCTGCTTTTTTTAGTAGTGCATTTGCCTGCGCACCGTATTTTCCGACTATTCCGAAATAGTATCTGCGTGCCTCGCAAGCCCAATCTTCATCTGTATCCGTCGTTCCGAATTTACCGAAAGCGTCAGCCGAAAACAGTACTTTATCAAGGCTGTCATAGGTAACAATTACCTCGGGCCAATGCACCATAGGCGCAGTATAAAAGGTAAGCGTATGTTTTCCTAATGAAAGGGTATCACCCTCTTTTACCGCAATTTTTCTGTCAGCAAAATCAGTTCCGAAGAATTGTTTCATCATAACAAATGCCTTTTCGCTTGCTACAACCTTTGCATTTTCATACTTTTTCGCAAAATTTGCAATATTTGCAGAGTGGTCAGGCTCCATATGCGAAACTATTAAATAATCAGGCTGTCTGCCGTCAAGCGCATTTTCAAGATTTTTAAGCCATTCACCGCCAAAATTTTTGTCAACCGTGTCAAAAACAGCAATTTTTTCATCAATAATCGCGTATGAATTGTACGCCATACCGTTTTCAACCATAAACTGACCTTCAAAAAGGTCGATTTTCCTATCGTTTACACCTATATACCTTATGTCCTTTGTAATTTCCATTTTTTATCCCTCCGTATCTGGTTGTATTTGCGACATTACGCACAAATCCTCGCTTAACTGCTGGGAAAATCTCTTTAATATATCCAAAAAAGTGATTTTCTGATATTCGTCATAATAGTCAAAGTAGTTTATTCCCATAAGCTGCATCGTTATAAAGCTATGTGCATAGCCCTCTATATCGTTAAAAGAACGGATATAATCGCCCCAAATAACCTTTTTTATGCGCTCGAAGTCTTCTTCTTTCAGTCCCGATTTCTTAAGTTCCGAAATACGGCTATTTACCTTTTCATACACCTTATCAGGGTTTGGGCTCTGCCCCTCAATCATAGTATAGGCATAGCTTTCCTGCGGTGCATATTCATAGGAAAAGCTTTGGTTTATAAGTCCCTCGCTGTAAAGTTCATTATATAGCTTAGAACCTTTTCCAAAAAGCATTTCGAGCAGTATTTCCATCTCTATCGACTTTTTCAAAAGCCGTTTCCCTGAAAATCCCACATCATTGTCCTTCCAGCCAATCATAAACATAGGCGTTGCTACGCTTATCTTTTGTGTTTTGAATTTGCCTGCAATCGTTTTCGGTTCATCAGGATATATTCTTTTAATTTCCTCGGTATAAGGTTTTGAGTTTTTAATATTTTCTTTTATAACTAAAAGCGTTTTTTCGGGGTCTAAATTGCCTGTTACAAAAAGCGTCATATTTGACAAATTATAAAATGTGTTATAACACTTATACAAAAGCTCTTCATTAATTTTTGCAATACTTGAAACAGTTCCTGCAATATCAATTTTGACAGGATTATTATGATACAAAAGTCCCAGAAAATTGAAGAAAAGCCTCCACGGTGCATTATCGTCATACATACCTATTTCCTGGGCAATTATCCCTTGTTCCTTTTGTACACTCTCTTTTGTAAAATAAGGCGACTGCACATAATCCATAAGCGTTTCAAGATTTTCATAAAAATGCTCTGTTGCCGAAAAAAGATACGCCGTCATATTAAAGCTGGTAAATGCATTTGCTTCTCCGCCAAAACGCGAGAATTTGTCAAAAACGTTGCTCCCGTCAGGCAGGTCGAACATTTTATGCTCAAGATAGTGGGCAATACCGTCGGGAACCTTTGTTATTTTTTTCTCGCCCGGCACAATAAATTCTGAGTCAACCGAGCCGTATTTAGTGGCAAAAACAGCATAACTTCCCGTATAATCCGCTCTTGGCATAATATAGACGGAAAGTCCGCTTTTATCCTTTTCAAAATAAATACATTCGCCGGAATGTTTATCAATTATCTTTTCCATATGCCTCTTCCGTCCCCGTGATAAAATACACCGTATCAAGAGTTACCTTTGATATTGCATCAACAATATCTTCCTTGGTAAGCTTTAAAATACTGTTTTTATATTCCTCAATTTCCATACACGAACCTATTATCTTCTCGTTATGATAATAGGAAATCATCTCGTACTGGTCGTCATCATATCCGTTTAAGCTGTTTATTATAAAATTCTTAGATGACTCAATTTCATTTTCCGAAATATTGCCTTGTTTCATTTCCTCAAGCTGAAACAAAATTTCTGCTCTTGTCTTCTCAAAATTTGCAGTTTCGATACCTGCATTTACTGTAAGAAAGCCCTTTGCACGGTTTAATACCGACCCCGCATAGTATGCAAGACTCAGTTTTTCACGCACGTTGTTAAATAGTTTGCTTTGCGCTCCTCCGCCAAATATGGTATTGGCAAGAACAAGGGCGGGTATAGTATTATCTGTAGCTTTAGTATGCGTAAGAAATCCCATAGAAAGTTTGCCCTGCGTAACATTAAACCGCTCGCAAACAACATTTACTCCGTCCTTTGGAGAAAGTATATTACTTTTCGGAATTTCCGCCATTTTAAAGCTGAATTTTTTTGCAAAGCCTTTTATTTCCCGCTCTATTTCCTCAATATCCGTATCACCGCAAAGGTATATATCTATATGTGAGCTTGTTATTATATCTTTATAGTAGGAATGAAGCTCCTCCTTTGTGATATTTTTCATATCCTCTTTATAGCCAAGTCGCGGGACACTGAAAATATCGCCTTTTGCCATTTCCTCCTGACATCGGTAATTGGCATAAATACGCTTATCATTTATCACACTTTCGATTTTGGTTATTGAATTATTACGCTCGGCAAGAAAATCACCGCTGTCAAATTCGTCCTTTGTATCAAAAATGACTGAAAGCAGAAGCTTCAAAAGTCCCAAAGTAAGCTTTTCGCCATTAGGTGCAAATCTATCCGATATGGTTTCTCCCTCAAAACAGAGAATATGCGTATCTCCCTTTTTTGAAATTCCCGCAGACATTTTTGCACCGTACAGATTTTCAAGAAAATGAGCAATCTCCTCTCGATTTTTACACATTTTACAACCGCTTTTTAAAACGTGTGGCAAAAGTGCATTTTTCGACGCTTCCTCTCTATCCAGTTTTCTTGCAATATATATGCCGATTGTTGTAGTTTTCAGCTTTGTCATCGGTATATAATTCAAGGTAATATTATCGTTTATCGAAACCGATTTTATCATAGTTTTTCCTCTTTTATCAAAATTTGCAGATATGGTAATTTTAACCCAAAACTTGCCTTATGTCAATAACTAATATAACTTTCTATTTCCTCTAAGCTCAAGTTTTTATGAAGTGCTAAATTTATTCCGTTTGCTACCGTTTTTGACGCTTTTTCGATTACAGAATCTATATCCTTCGGCGTTACCATCATATTTCCCACATTCTTTGCAAGTGCACTATAAATTTTTTCGCGGCTTATTTTTTCAAAATCTCCGTTTTGCTCTTCTAAAGCCGCATCTATACTGTCTGATGCAACCGTTGCGGCATCAACTACCGTCGGAACACCTATTGCAATTACCTTTACGCCAAGCGCCTCTTCATTTACACCCTCGCGTTTATTTTCAACTCCTGAGCCGGGACTTATCCCTGTATCCGATATCTGCACCGTATTTGAAATTCTGTCCATACTGCGCGACGCTAAAGCATCTACCGCTATTATAAGGTCGGGCTTTATTTTATCTGCAACACCTTTAATTATGTCGGTTGTTTCAATTCCCGTTGTTCCCAAAACTCCGGGCACTACAGCACACACTCTGCTGAATGAGTCGCCCAGAAAATCATTACCCTGTTTAATATGATTTGTAACCACAAGATAAGACACGGCCTTAGGTCCCAATGCGTCAGGTGTAATATATTTATTTCCCAAGCCAACAACCAGCGTTTTCGTGCTGTTGTCAACCTTTGCAAGTTTGCCTATTTCAAGGGCAATCTGCTTACAGGCGCTTTTGTATGCCTCATCTGAATATTTCA
>JAIKVQ010000036.1 GCA_024685565.1 Bacillota bacterium | reverse complement strand
GAGTCTTGAAAAGGCATTGCAGTGGACGGAGATTCATCCGATTATGCTGAAATATCAGCAAGCGGGAAAGTTACCCGGAATTGATTTTAACGGCTATGATCAACTTAAAAATCAGTATGTCGCTGACGGCGCAATGATAGGAAAGGAATATTCCGATTACGCGCAGATTGTAACCGACTTTAATAATGCAGTTGCATCGGCAAAGCGGCAAATGGAATCAAGTATCAATAATATAACATCATCCGGCGGTGGCGGCGGCACATCCTTTGTTATGCCATCGATAACTTTGCCACAGCCCGTTGAAAAAGGTGCTGACTCTGGCAACGGCGGCGGCAGTGGTACGGTATTTTCAGATATGAATGATTATATGTGGGCAAATGAAGCAGTAAGTTACCTTGTTGAAAAGGGCATAATAAGCGGTGTGGGAGACAATATGTTTGCACCGTCAAACGGACTTACCAGAGAACAGATGAGTACAATACTTGTGCGCACAAGGAAAATTGATGTCGGAACACAAAAATCAACTTTTTCGGATGTTGCTAAAGACAGATGGAGCTATCCTTATGTGTCGGCAGTGTATGAATCGGGACTTATGGTTGGTGAGTCAAATGAATATTTTGGCGCTGAAAGTCAAATAACACGAAATCAGTATGCTGTAGTAATGAAACGATTGATAGACTTGTATGGGGGTAAAATTGCAGAGAGCCCGACCATAAAAGATTATGCAGATGAATCAAGCATTCCCGATTGGGCAATTGAAAGCGTGCGATATATGAAAGCGACAGGACTTATGCTTGGAAAGACAGACAACCAATTTGCAGGAGATGAGATTATTACAAGGGCATATGCTTGCGATGTACTGTATTCAGTGTTGACAGCGCTAAATTATGATGTGGAGGAACAGCAATAATGAAAAGAATAATCGGATTATTGACAGCAGCTATTATAGTTTTACAGTTGGCAGTTATTCCTGTTTCTGCGACAAATATTGATGCCGATTCCGAACAATGGACTACTATGCAAATCTTTGGAGTAATACAGTCGGATGTAAGTGCTGAAAGTACTTTTTCAATAGCAGATATGGCACAGATGTTATATAGACTTATGAACATCAAGACTCCTGCTGAGCCTGAGGCAACACGTCAGATTTATGCTGATGTGGACAGATGGCACTGGGCGGCAGGATATATTGAGTGGTTATATAATAATAAAGTATATGCCGGTGACGGAAGCGGTGCATTCGAACCTGACAGAACCGTTATGCTGTCCGACGTTTGCACAGTTGCACTCAATTTGCTAGGGTATAAGTATATGCTTGATAATATAAGCCCGGACGCAGATGTTATCAGCAGTGCGGCACAATTCAACTTGATTCCGAATAATGTCGGCAAAATTGAACACGAAATAAACTATGGTGAATTTGCGGCAATTTGCTACAGAATGCTTCTGACTAAAATTATAGAGCCGACACTCGGCGCAAAATCGGGATATGAAAAAAAAGGCGAGTTTATTAGTGAAGTATTGGGTATTCAATACAGCAAAGGCGTACTTACAGGCGCAAATGGATACTCTTTAGATAATAATTTATGCGGTGACCGTCAAGTTATTATCGATAATAACACGTTTAAAATAAAATCCGACGCTGTTTTTACGCAATTTTTAGGCTATTGTGTAAAATATTATTACGACGCTAAGGAACTTGAGTTAATTGCTGTCGTACCAATGACAAACAATCAAATTGTTATTGATTCAAAAGATATTTTAGACTATGATAGCGACACGTATAAGTATGAGGTAGACGGGCATACAAAAACTGCAAAGCATACTGATCCTGTTTTGCTTTTGTATAACGGAAAGATTACCTCAAACAGGGCGGCATTTACTCCTGCATATGGCAGAGTTAGACTTATAGATAACGATGATGACGGAAAGTTTGATATTGTTATTTCCGAGAATTCTTTCAATATTATATTAGAAAAAGTTGTAGGCGACATCATATACGGCAAAAATTTAGATAACAGCGGGAGAAAATATACTATTGATTTGTCTGATTTTACATTAACAGAGTTTGTAGGAAATGATGTACCTATAAATGAATTAAAAGAAGGTACTGTTATAACTGCCGCTATTAGTGAAGATGGTACATATGGGCGGTTTTATGTATGTGAGAAGAACGCTTCGGGCAATTTGGAAGCAGTGGATACCGATAGCTATACTGTCGGAGGTACCGAATATTTCCTTGCAAATGATATATTTGACCCTCAAATTGTTTCAGTTGGACGTTCTGTGCGTATATTCTTTGATATTTATGGGAAAATTGCAGCAATCGCAAGTAACAATGAGGATGAATATGCGTTTGGCTATTTGATGTCAATACGTGAGGACAGACGTGAAGACAGACTTATTTTAAAAATATTAACTGAAAACGGAATATCCAAGTTATATACATACAGAAAATTGACAATAGATGACATCAAGGCTTCATCAACGTCTGCAGCTGAAACCACATTGACTCCGCATATAGGAGAATTGATAAGGTATAGGCTGTATGGCAGCGAGATTAGGTTTATAGATACGATGGTAACAAGTGCAGGATTTACTGCGGCTCCAACGCCTTTGGGAACCAATTCGCTTAGAATGATTGCGGACGGAAAAATGCTGTACAAGTCTAATCCGCAGTTATTCAAGAGTTATGAAACAGCAATGCCGACATATTCTGAATTTGCAGTTAATGATAGCACAAAGGTATTTTTTGTGCCGGCCGGAAATTCTGATGAAGATAATGACTTCTATGTGGGGAATATTTCATCTTTATATGATGATTTGGAGGCAAGGGTTGAGGGATATGTAACAGGAAAATCAACTTTTGTTGCAGAAGCTGTTGTTGTCCGATATAACATGAATGTGCTGATAGCAACGCCGTTTACTGTTGTAGAAAAAATCACAACGGCTCTCGATGCTGACGATAGTATTGTAAACATAATACACGGTATGAGCGGTGGTAAGAATACCGACCTTATCGTAACAGATGAAACGCTTTTAACAAGAGACGGAAATATAGCCAAAGGAAGTATAATTCGTTGCCGTACGGACAAAAACGGAGAAGTTAAAGATATAACAAATATATACAGTATGGACGGGAGCGGAAAATTAAATAATTCACTCCACGAGTATAATCATGGAGCGGGTTCAGGACGTTTTTCAAATGTAAGAGCGGTTTTGGGATATATTTACGATCGAGAGGGTACAGTAGCAAGATTTAAGTTTAAAGACGCGGCTCAAGTCGACGAAATGTTCAATTTAAAGAATTGTAATTTTTATGTATATACTGGTGGACGTGAGGGTGTTAAAATCGGAACTATAGATGACTTGTATGATGATTTACATCATAGATCAGAACATGATGAAGTTGTCATATCTACAAGAGGAGCAAGAACAGTAGATGTGTTTTTAATAAGGCAGTAACACAGAATTTTTATAAGAATAACGGAGCGTATATTGGGATGAAATTATTATTTATGGGGACAGGAGCTGCAGATTGGGTGCTTAAAGAGAGGAAAGACGGGGAGTTTTTCCGAAGATTTACAAGCATTAAAATTAATAGTGACCTGATGATTGACTGCCCGGCAGATGCGGAGGATTATCTTATTAATAGCGGTGAGTCACTTTGCGATATACAGAACTTGTTGATTACGCACACTCATAATGACCATTATGATGCGGACACCATTAAAAAAATTCTCAATAAAGGTGTAAAAATATGGACTGAAAAAAACACAGTGCCAATGATTGAGAAAGACTTACCGTCTTGCGGCGTTTGTTGCTTAGACTTATATACTCCTTCTAAAGTAGGAGAATATGAGGTGATATGTGTGCCGGCAAATCACTCGGTTTCCGATAAAAATCAAATACCGCTACACTACATAATAACAAAAGGTGATAAGACGATATTCTGGGGCTGTGACGGTGCATGGCTTCCGAATTACAGCTGGAAGGAAGTTAAAAAATACAAATATGACCTTATTGTTCTTGACGGTACTTTGGGAGAAGCCAAAGGCGATTACAGGACTTTTGAACATAATAATATAAGTATGATTATTGAGATGTCCGAAACTATGCGGTCTTGCGGACTTTTGAAACCCGAAGGAAAAATAGCAATGTCTCATATGTCCCGCTATGCACATAAATCTCATAGCGAATTACAAAAGAGTATGGCGGAAACGAATATTATTGTTGCATATGACGGAATGGAATTAGAGCTTTAATATTTAAAAATATACTTTTGGTAGGGATTGTTATGAAAAAATCTTATCATTAGAGGTTATCACGGTAATGATAGCGGCAATATTGCCAGTAACTACCCTGACCGTTAAAATTTTGGCGCCGCTGGGAACATCAACATTACTTGCAGGCTTATCGGGCGAATCGGGACAAAATGCAATTCTTTGTATGGACAGATTTAACGGAAAGCATGGCGTGGCTGATGCATTTTGTGCCTCTAAACCGATGCTTTAGGGATAAAAGGGTAGTTTAAAATCATAACCACCGATAAAATAACGGTGGTTATGATTATTTAATAAGTGTGAAGCAGCAGAAACTGAGGTATTTATGAAAAAAACGGAATGCCCTGCAGACAGAAGAAATACACAATAAGATAGGCGCAGGTGTAAAGAAAGTATTTTTTGAAGGGTTAAATATTGCGGAACGGCAACAGGAGAAATTATGAATACGACAGAAGAGTATATTTTTGAACAACATATGAGGAATATAAATACTAAATGGGAAAGGTTCTCACAAGAAATAAAACAGATGCAGACAGCAGATACTTTTAGCATACTTTATGCAACCGATATTCATTATATACGCAAGTATGCTAAATATTTGCCGGCATATTACAAAGTTAAGGAAATGGTAGATTTTTCAAAATATGTTGGCCTTGATTTATTAGCCATTACCGGAGATATTGTGGATGGAAATTCAACTATAAATCATCAAAAAAGAGACCTGTATGACATTATCAATCTTTTTAGAGAGTCTAAAACAACATCCGTTCTTATTTCAAAGGGTAATCATGATGATAATTCATGGTATGCGTATAAACAGGGCTTAGGTGCTGAAGCGGTAATTTCGCAGGATGAGTGGTACTCTTATGTCATTAATCCTATTCGGGTACAGTATCCGATAGTAGTTGATAACGATAATATATCGGGCGGTTATTATTACATAGATTATCCGATGCAGAGAATAAGAGTAATCAACCTCAATACACATGATGTTCCTTGTATTACAGATAAAGAAGGAAAGCTTGTAAAGGAATATTGCGGACTTTGGTATTTTGGAATTCGTAGTAAACAGCTTGAGTGGTTAAGCAAGGTACTTAAATTTGATGAGCCGGGCTGGGGTGTAATGTTCATGTCTCACACTTTACCGGTGAATAACGGCAATGAACTGATGAGAAATGCATCTCTGGTATGGAAAATCATATTGGCGTATAAAAACAGAGAAAAGGGAGTAGTAAAAAGTACAGAAAAATATTTTGAGGCTGAGGTTTCCTTTGATTATACAAACAACAAATCAAATGATGTATTACCATATTTGTATGGGCATATTCATGAGGATAGGTATGATATAGTAGATGATATAACCACTATAGGAACTGTAAATATATTAGGGCGACCGGAAATGCCGTGGGACAGTCTCGAAACAAAAATTGACGGCGGATGGGATTGCATATTGATAGATAGAAAAAACAGAATTTTACAATCAAAAAGATATGGTATAGAATCTGCGTATCGCAAGATATATTTTTGATTATGAATATTTGATTATTTTAATCATAATGATATTTTAAAAGATGATAAGAATATACAGGCATTGATGATACGGTTACAAAGGAGAATAGAAATGAATTTTAAAAATATACCAAAAGAGTACTGCCCAATACCGTTTTGGAGCTGGAATGAAAAACTGAATACAGATGAAACCGCGTATCAAGTGCGTGTTATGGATAAAGCCGGTATGGGCGGCTTTTTTATGCACGCTCGCGGTGGGTTGCAAACGGAATATATGGGCGATGAATGGTTTTCAAACATAGACGCTGCCGCAAATGAAGCAAAAAAACGCGGAATGTTTGCGTGGGCATACGATGAGAACGGTTGGCCGAGCGGGTTTGGCGATGGAAAAGTAAACGGACTCGGAATAGAGTATCAGCAAAAGTATCTGCGTATGTCAGATATCGAGCCTTCCGAAAATATCATAACCAAATGCGGTCGCTATTGGTTCTATTTTGATGTCAACCCCTTTTATGTTGATGTTCTTGATAAAAAAGTTATAAAAAAATTCATAGAAGTAGCATATGAACCGTATTATGAAAGATACAAAAATAAGATAGAAGGTTTTTTTACAGACGAACCGCAGATTTCGAGAAATGGTATCCCTTGGAGCTTTGTATTTGAAGAAGAATATCACAAAAAATATAACGAAAATATATTAGACCATTTAGAAGAGCTGTTTTTGCCAGTCTTGGACTACAAAAACACTCGCGTAAAGTTCTGGAAAATGGTGACGGATTTGTTTTCAAGTGCTTTTTGTAAGCAGATTTATGATTGGTGCGATAAGAGAAATCTTAAATTTACAGGACATCTTGTACTTGAAGAAAGTCTTTTAGACCAACTCATAACAAACGGCGCTTGTATGCCGCATTATGAGTATTTTCATATGCCCGGAATGGATTGGCTTGGAAGACCGATATATGACTGCTTAACGCCCAAACAGGTGTCATCAGTTGCAGAACAATTAGGTAAAGACAAAGTATTATCTGAAACCTTTGCCCTTTGCGGTCATAATGTGAGTTTTGCAGAGTTAAAGGGTATATATGAATGGCAAATGGTACACGGTATAAATATGCTGTGTCAGCATTTGGAGGGCTATTCTTTGCGTGGTATAAGAAAGCGCGATTATCCGCCTGC
>JAIKVQ010000007.1 GCA_024685565.1 Bacillota bacterium | reverse complement strand
GTCGGGTCATCATGACCGAGTTCGTCAAGTTTTAGAAGATTTTTGTCTATCGAGTGATAGTCAAAATGCGTTGTAATTATATTGGAATTTACATCATCAGCAGGGTGCTGAACGGGGCAAAATTCGTGGATATTGTTCTTGTGCGGTACAACTATTATACCGCCGGGGTGCTGACCTGATGTTCGTTTTACGCCGACACAGCCTGTCGCCAGACGTTTAAGCTCGGCATTTCTCATAACTATGCCCTTTTCCTCAGCATATTTTCTTGCATACCCGAACGCCGTTTTTTTTGCAACCGTGCCTATCGTACCTGCGCGGAAAACAAACCCCTCACCGAAATATGTTTCGGTATATTTATGTATTGTGGGCTGATATTCACCCGAAAAATTAAGGTCAATATCAGGCTCTTTATCGCCGTTAAATCCCAAAAATGTCTCAAAAGGTATATCATGTCCGTCCTTTTTATAGGGCGTACCGCATTTGGGGCATACTTTATCCGGAAGGTCGCACCCTGACGCGCCTATTTCACTTCCTACCAACTCAAAATTTTTACATTTGGGGCAAATATAGTGAGCAGGTAGGGAATTCACCTCGGTTATTCCCGAAAGATATGCGACAAAGGAAGAGCCGACAGAGCCTCTTGAGCCTACCAGATAACCGTCCTCATTAGATTTTCTTACAAGCTCCTGTGCGATTTTATACATAACGGCAAAACCGTTGCCGATAATCGAGTCAAGCTCTTTTTGAAGGCGTTCCCGTACAACATCAGGAAGCGGATTTCCGTAAATCTCTTCCGCTTTTTTTCTTGAATCGTTTATTATGTCCTCTTTTGCACCCGCTATCTCTGGCGGGCATTTCTTTGTGGGTATCGGACGGACAGGTTCTACCATATCTGCAATTTTGTTCGTATTTGTAACAACGACCTCATATGCTTTTTCTTCGCCCAAATAGGAAAATTCTTCTATCATTTCTTCTGTTGTACGCAAATAGAGAGGCGCCTGATTATCTGCGTCCGAAAATCCCTTATAGTGCATCAGAATTTTCCTGTAATCCGCGCCCTCAGGGTCTAAAAAATGTACGTCACAGGTAGCAACAACAGGTTTATTTAACTTTTCGCCAAGCGCCACAATCTTTCTGTTAAGATTTTGCAAATCCTCATCGGTATTAACATCCGGGAATTCGTCCGAGCGTTTCATATACGCATTATTTCCTATCGGCTGTATCTCAAAATAGTCATAAAACTGCGCTGTCCTTTCTATTTCTTTCTCCGATTTTCCGAGCACTACCGCACGAAACAGCTCGCCCGCTTCACAGGCAGAGCCTACTATAATTCCCTTTCTTTTTTCCTCAATAAGGCTTTTGGGTATTCTCGGAGTCCTGTAAAAATACTTAAGATGCGAATCGGACACCATCTCGTATATATTCCTTATACCGTCCAAATCCTTTGCAAGCAAAATTATATGATTTGCCTGATTTCTTTTGGATATTTCACGCATATCGAATTTTTCATTAAGCTCGGATATGTCAGAAATGTTTCTCTGACTAAGCTCCGCCATCATTTTAATAAAAATTTCCGCCGTTGCTTTTGCGTCATCTACTGCCCTGTGATGATGCAAAAGCGTCACCTTGAGATACTTGTTAAGTGTTGAAAGACGATGATTTCCAAGCTCGGGATAAAGAGCGCGCGCAAGCATAAGCGTATCTAAATGTGCAAAATTGTATTCTATATCAAGGTCATTTGCCGCCTTTTTTATAAATCCCGTATCAAACTCCGCATTATGCGCAACAAGAACACAGCCCTTGCAAAATTCAAAAAATTCAGGCAAAACCTCTTCTATTTTCGGTGCGCCCGCAACCATTTCATCAGTTATTGACGTAAGTTCCACAATTTTTTGCGGGATAGGTCTTTCGGGATTTACAAAGGTTGAAAAGTGCCCTGTAATTTTTCCGTTTTCTATCTTCACAGCACCTATTTCGGTTATTTTATCGCTATCCTTTGAAAGTCCCGTTGTTTCCAAATCAAAAACAACAAAATTCCCCGACAGTGCCTCATTTGCATTACAGGTGGTAATCTTTGCGGTATCGTCAACCATATACCCCTCTATGCCGTATATTATTTTTATTTTTTTATTATCATCGGAGGCTTTTAAAGCGTCAGGATAAGACTGCACCACCCCGTGGTCGGTGATAGCAACTGCCGTGTGTCCCCACGATACCGCTCTTTCTATAAGGCTTGATGCAGAAGACACGGCGTCCATCTGGGACATCTGTGTGTGCAGATGCAGTTCCACCCTCTTTTTCTCGGCATTATCCTCCCTTTGAGGTTCAGTCTGGGCATAGTTTATATCCCTCGCGTTTACCACAACTTCTTTTGCAAAATCATCATATTTTGCCGTTCCTCTTATTACTACCCTTACGCCTGCCTTTAGACCTGACTTTTCCACGTTTTTATTTACTTTTGAAAAAGCTTTTTGAATAATTTCATATTTTTCCTTGTCTGTCAGGAACATCTTGACCGTTATTGAGTCATTAAAATCTGTTACGTCAAGGGTTACAAGCATCATTTCCTTGCCGTCTTTTTTGCGTTTTATAGGTCTTAAATCAGTTTCAAAAACAGTTCCCGAAAAGCATACAGCATTTGTGCTTTCATTTATCTCGGAAATAGGAATAAGGTTTGCGCGTATCTCCTGACCTATTATTATACCGTCTGTTTCCGCTTTGCCCAAAATTTTTTTACTCTGTTTTACTGCATTTTGTGTTGCAGTCTGAGAGGGGATATATATCTCCTCCTCAGGAATAAATTCTTCTTTTTTTGCTTTAAAAAAAGTGACCTCAACGCTGTTAAGACCCAGTTTTTCCTTTAAAGTTTCTTTTATAAACTCCGTCTCTTGCTCGGGAATTTTCTCGCACAAAACAAGCCGCATAGCCTTATGCTGCTTTGAAAGTTCTATCTTCTCTATACGTCTGCTTCCCTGCGGTGTATTTTCAAAAAAGTTAAATACTGAGCTTAAAATCGGTTTCATTATAATTTCCTTTGCTTTTCTGATATGACTATATTTTACAACATAAACCATATTTTTTCAAGCAAATATTGAGACAAAAAACTATTGACAAAAAAAAATTTATGTGCTATTATACTAATACTATGCGGGAGTGGCTCAGTGGTAGAGCGTCACCTTGCCAAGGTGAACGTCGCGAGTTCGAATCTCGTCTTCCGCTCCAAAATCGGCAAAACTTTCAAAGTTTTGCCAATTTTTTTTGTTATTTCGGAAATTACCTCAATTTGAGATAATTTCCGAAATAACAAAACTGCTACCTTATTCCTACGCCCGCAGGCGGAGCTTTTATCAAAAGCTTTTTTATTATATCTTCCTTCCTGTGCCATTTCTTCCACATATTTTGCATTGATTTTGCATTTTTTTGAGTGTTATAATTTTATCAGGCAGTATTTATCACGATTACCGTCCGCAAAAGTGATTATTTTGCCTGATTTGCGGACAGAAGGGATATGGACATATGAAAAAACTATTGTCATTTGCAGCGGCAGTTTGTGTTTTGTCTGCTTCCGTTTCGGGCTTTGCCGCTTGCAACATCAAAATCGCAGGTCTTTCGGCAAATCCGCTTTGCGGTATTGCCTCCTATAACTCAAACGGAAGTACAATGGTGCCTTTCAGAAACATATGCGAGGCGCTTGGCGCAAAAGTAAGCTGGGATTCTGCAACTAACACGGCATCGGCGCAGTGCGGCGGAAAAACCGTTTCATTATGCACAGGCGGAAACCAAATCGAAACGCCTAACGGAACAGTTGAACTTCCTACTCCTTCCTGCAACAAAAACGGGCTGACCTATGTACCCCTCCGTTCAATATGCGAGGCATTGGGTTGTAATGTGAATTGGGATGCTTCAAGCGGTAACATCAATATTGAGCCTGAACAGGGTAATAATTGCGAAAATTGCGAAAATGACAACAATTGCGCTGACGGCAGCTGCAATCAAAACGGCAATTACACCTCATGGCAGGACTTTGTGAATAATTTCTTTAATCATAATTCCGGCCAAAACAATTCGGGCAATACTCAAACAGAGACACCGCCTGCTCCTTTTCAAAATGAACAGCCTTCATCAAATATAGGCTCATATGAACTTCAAGTGCTTAACTTAGTAAACGAACAAAGAGCAAATTACGGGCTTCCTGCGCTCAAATACAGCACACAGCTTGAGGCGGTTGCATATTCTCACAGTAAGGATATGGCACAAAACAATTATTTCAGCCACACAAATCTTTCAGGGCAATCACCCTTTGACAGAATGAGGCTGGCTGGAATATCCTACAGAAGCGCCGCAGAGAACATCGCAGCAGGGCAAAGAACTCCACAAGAGGTAGTTAATGCCTGGATGAACTCCTCTGGACACAGAGCGAATATCTTAAACTCATCTGTAACTGAAATGGGTGTAGGTATCTACTCAGGCGGCAGCTACGGAGTTTATTGGACACAGTTATTCAGAGGATAATAAAAATGACGGTTTTTAAACCGTCATTTTTATTATAAGTTCTGTTACAAGTACAACCATACAGGAAATTACCGCAACCTTCATAAGGCTTTTTCCGAAATATGAAAATATCGCTGCCGCCAAAAAGCCCAGTCCTGCCGAGATTTTGCTGTCTGTTGCATAAAATATTGCAGGAACTGTCATAACGCTTAGAACTGCGCTGGGAAGGTAATAGAGGAATGAGACAATAAATCTGTTTTCGATTTTTTCCCTCACCAGCAAAAGCGGAAGCATTCTGATTAAATATGTAACTCCTGCCATAGCAATAAGGTAAATTACAAATTTATTCTCCATATTTACCTCCTTTTACAGGCGCAAATAACGCAAAAATCACACTTGCCGTTACAGAACAGATGATTATTACAAAGCCTTGAGGTATGCCTTTAAGCATCGGCAAATAGTAAAATGCACAGCTTAAAAATATGGCAAGCAAAACGCAAAAAAGCATATTTTTACTTTTCTTCATTTGCGGAACAACGATTGCCGCAAACATTGCGTATATGGCAATACCGAGAGCTGAAACAACCATATGAGGCAGGATCGCCCCCATAGCAGCACCTAAAAATGTTCCAATGCTCCAGCCTATATACGGCATCAGGATAAGACCGTACATATATTTTCTTCCAACGTCACTTTTATTTGAAACGGCAACGGCAAAAATCTCATCGGTATTCGCAAAGGAAATTATCAGCCTATCAATTATGCTTATGCTTCTATCCAGCTTCTGCGAAAGGGAAACAGACATAAACATATATCTTAAATTTATTATAATCTGCCCCAAAACCAACTCAATCAGCGTTCCGCCTCCGACAATGACAGGCACTGCCGCAAGCTGTCCCGCAGATGTCAAATTTGTCATTGAAATCAAAAGCGCCTCTTTTATTCCAAGTCCGCTTTTAATTGCAAATATGCCAAAGGCAAAGGAAACACCCAAATATCCCATACATATTGGCAAACCGTTCCTTAATCCCCTCCAAAATTCCGAAAATCTGCTCATTGTTTATTCCTGTTTCTTACTCTCCTCTTCAGTGGTTCTGCCGCTCTAAATACAGGTGCGTCATACGCTTCTACCTCTATTTTCTCGCCCGTACGGGGATTTACCGCACTATGCCCTGATCTTTTATGTACTTGGAAGGTGCCAAGTCCTACAATATATACCTTCTCACCAAGCGACATCTTTTCCGATATAATATCAATTGCAAAATTTATTGCCTGCTCTGTTTGCAGGGCAGGCACGTTACTCCTTTTAGAAATCTCAGCAATAAGCTCCGACTTATTCAATCAAAACCCTCCTCTTGTGCAAAGTATAAAGTCAACTTTTCCGCCATACCATTTTATTTACAATACCGATATAGCTTTGGATAATTTTAACCACCTTTGTCGAAACATTTTCTTCAATATAGTCAGGAACAGGTATGCCAAAATCCCCGTTTTTATCCATATCTACAGCCGTTTGTACCGCCTGCAGTAATGATTTTTCATCAATTCCCGCGAGAACAAAGCAGGCTTTGTCAAGCGCCTCGGGGCGCTCGGTAGATGTCCTTATGCAAACGGCAGGGAACGATTCACCTACAAATGTAAAGAAACTGCTTTCCTCAGGAAGCGTCCCGCTGTCTGAAACTACGCAAAATGCATTCATCTGCAGATTATTATAATCGTGGAAACCAAGTGGCTCGTGCATAACCACACGGCTATCAAGCTTAAATCCCGTTTCGTTAAGACGCTTTTTACTCCTCGGATGGCATGAATAAAGTATAGGCATATCATATTTTTCAGCCAGCTTATTAATTGCGGTAAAAAGTGACAGGAAGTTCTTCTCTGTATCGATATTTTCTTCTCTGTGCGCGGACAAAAGAATATACTTTTTAGGCTCTAAACCAAGTCTTTTGAGCACATCTGACTTTTTTATATCCTCAAGATTTTTATGTAAAACCTCTGCCATAGGCGAGCCTGTGACATAGGTTCTCTCCTTCGGTAATCCGCACTCTGCAAGATATCTTCTTGCATGCTCTGAATATGCCAAATTAACATCAGAGATTATATCCACAATCCTCCTGTTAGTTTCTTCCGGCAAACATTCGTCCTTACATCTGTTACCCGCTTCCATGTGAAAAATCGGGATATGCAGACGTTTTGCCGAGATTGCGGAAAGACAGCTGTTCGTATCGCCTAAAATAAGGAGTGCATCAGGTTTAATCTTTAACATCAGTTTATAAGAACAGTTTATTATATTGCCGATTGTAGCACCCAAATCGTCTCCGACTGCGGACATATATACTTCAGGCTCATCAAGCTTTAAATCTTCAAAAAAAACACCATTTAAGCTATAATCATAATTTTGTCCCGTATGTGCAAGAATACAGTCAAAATACTTTCTGCACTTATTTATGACTTCGGAAAGTCGAATAATTTCGGGTCTTGTACCTACAATTATCAAAAGTTTTGCCCTGCCGTCATTTTTGAATTTTACACTGCTGTAATCTGTATTAATGTCCATAGCCACTCTCCTCGTATAACATTTGTACTTACTCTACAACCTCAAAAAATGTATCCGGACGATCCGGGTCAAAGCTTTCATTTGCCCACATAACCGTAACCAAATTTTCTGTTTCCGATAAATTTATGATGTTATGAGTATATCCCGGAAGCATATGCACTGCCTCAATTTTGTCACCGCTAACCTCAAAGTCAAGCACCTCGTCAGTTCCGATTTTTCGCTCGCGGATAAGTCCATGTCCTGAAACCACAATGAAAAACTCCCATTTCGTGTTATGCCAATGCTGACCTTTAGTAATGCCTGGTTTTGAAATGTTTACAGAAAACTGCCCGCATTTTTCTGTCTTTAAAAGTTCTGTAAAACTACCCCTCTCATCAATGTTCATTTTAAGGGGAAATGCCACCTTTTCCTTGGGCAAATAGGATAAATATGTGGAATACAGCTTTTTTGAAAAACTGCCGTCAGGTATTTCGGGCATAAACAGACTTTTCGGCTGATTTTTAAAGCTTTCCAAAAGCTCGACAATTCTTCCAAGAGTAACACGGTGAGTTACAGGAGCTGCGCAAAACTTTCCGGTTTCGCATAAAACCGCGTTTATACCGTCAAACTCACAATGATGTTCTTTTCCGCAAAGTGCCAAAAGCATTTCATCAACCAAATCATCAATATACAAAAGCTCAAGCTCAGCCGACTCATCATTTATTTGAATAGGTAAATCATTTGCAATATTATTACAGAAGGTCGCTAAAGCACTGTTATAGTTAGGCCTTGCCCATTTTCCAAAAAGGTTTGGAAAACGGTAAACCAAAACCTTTGCGCCGGTCTCTTTGGCATACCCAAAAAATAATTCTTCTCCTGCCCTTTTACTTCTGCCGTACTCGGTGTCATATCTGCCTATCAGAGTTGCCTGAATTGAGCTTGACAGCATTACAGGGCATTTATTTCCATATTTTTTAAGTGTATCAAGTAATGTTGACGCAAACCCAAAATTACCGTTCATAAATTCTTCATCATTCTTTGGTCTGTTTACGCCTGCTAAGTTAAAAACAAAATCTGCCTCTTTGCAATACTCATCAAGTTCGCAAGGAGCAGAGTCTATGTCATAACAGAAAATCTTATCAATTGAAATATTTTGACGTGTTCTATCCTTACCGTCACGAATATTTTTTAGAGCCTCGGTTAAATTCTTGCCAACAAAACCTTTGGCACCTGTAATCAATATGTTCATAGTCCGATTTCCTTCTTAAAATTTCGGATTTTTTTACTTTCGCCCAAATCTACGTTATCATACTTAGATGAAATATTATGAGCTTTTTCCCGCTCAAATATCAATGTCTTTAATGCTCGATGCACCCAACAAAACGGTAAAAGCACAGGTATTTTACCCAATATAGGGTACCTGTTGCACATCCATTTATACGGCATAAAGAAAAACTTCCAATAGTATACAGCTTTTGCAATAACGGGGCTATTTGATTTGCCCGCATTTTGTGCATAGAAGTATGCATCAAGTTGTTTTTTTGTGCCGAATGTTCCGCTTAAAAATATATAATTCCCTAACTCTTTTATAAGATCATCTGCTGTTTCATCTTCAAACCAGAATTTCATTAGTTTTTGAATATTTTCTTCAAATTCTTCCAGTCCACACAGTGACAATCTCTCCCGCAAAATGTTTTTGTCAAGAATTTCAGAATAATTCTTCATATATACCCATATATCAAGCACCATTTTTATTCCCATTCCGCTGTACAGCATATGTTTTGCCATATGTGCTATCATATAAAGGTAATAATCCTCGGCTGTCATTTCATATGTATATCTCTTATTCTCTTTAAGGACAAGTCTGTCAGTTATTTTCTGGCACTCTTTCTGCCATGGAGTTTTGTTTGATACAAGAATCCTATGCAGCTCAATGTGAATCTTTTTGCCAATAAAATAAACATCGTCTGCATCGGCAGAATTAAATCTCTCAATTTTAAAGCCCAGCTGAAGCATAATATCTCTTGCTCTTTCGCGATACCTCTCAGGAACATGAATGTCCAGATCACTCGACTGTCTGAAATCAGGTCTGGGATAGATCTCCTTTATTACAGGTCCCTTCATCACACAGTGTGGTATTTCATTTTCTTCAAAAGCATCAGTAACGATGTCAAGATAATGAGACTGGACTATATCGTTCATTAACGCAATATTATAGAGTGCCTTCAGTTTCTTCTCTGATTCGGGGTCAAGTATGCCCATGCTTTTTAAAGGTTCATATATTATATTGGCCACAGAGTGCCGTTTTGCTGCATCAAGTAATATATCAACATCTATTTCTTTGGGGAGATTTTCGGGCGTTTCCCCTGAAAACGCGGCTCTTATCAGCTGTATAAGGCAGCCACAATATAATTCCAAATTCATAATTAACCCTTTTTCAGGGCTTCTCTTATATACTCAAGCCCGAGCAGTTTTTGCTTGACTTCCTCTACCGTCAGTAGTTTTGTATTATCCGAGTTAAACTCTGCCAGCTTAACTCTTTTTTCATCGCCTTCTTTAAAGTATTTATCATAATTTAAGTCACGTTTATCCGACGGAATACGGTAAAAATCACCCATATCAACTGCACTTGCACATTCCTCACTTGTCAGAAGTGTTTCGTACATTTTTTCACCGTGGCGTATGCCGATTTTTTTAATCTGCTCTTTGTCTGCACCGAATAATTCACAAACAGCCTCTGCCAAAACCTGAATTGTGCAGGCAGGAGCTTTCTGAATAAGTAAATCTCCGTTTTCTCCGTTCTCAAAAGCAAACAGCACTAAATCTACTGCTTCTTCGAGCGACATTATAAATCTTGTCATTTTAGGTTCTGTAATAGTGATATTGCTTCCGTTTCTGATTTGGTCAATCCAAAGCGGAATAACCGAACCGCGGCTGCACATAACATTTCCGTATCTTGTACAGCATATTTTTGTTTTACCTGAATTTCTTGATTTTGCCACAGCAACCTTCTCTTCAAGTGCCTTGGTA
>JAIKVQ010000025.1 GCA_024685565.1 Bacillota bacterium | reverse complement strand
GTAAAGTACCAGCCGCCCTGATTATTTGTTGTCGGGAAGATAAAGCCTGCCTTACCCGTCTTTTCGGTAACTGCCTTTGCAACCTCAACAAGCTCATCAAGTGTTTTCGGCGCTTTCGGAGTGCCGTCTTCTTCAACATAGCCTGCCTTTTCAAGCAAATCAAGATTTAATGCCAAGCCCAAGGTGTAGCAGGAGGTAGGAAGCAAAAATACACCCTTCTTATTCTCAATCAGCTTGAGCATCTTTTCATCAATTTTGTCATAGTAGCCGAATTTAACCAGCGCATCCTTAATATTTGCAGAATATCCGCCGTCAATAATCTTTTTTATCTCGGTAAAGTGCGTAAAGTAAAGGTCAGGCAGGGTTTTGCCCTCAGCTTTTGCCAAAAATGTCTGAACATCGTATTTCCACTCATCAGGCTTAATTACTATTCCTGGATTATTTGCCTCAAACTCGGCTTTTCTGCCCTCGTATATCTCATATCTTTTTGGCTCTGCCTCCGCATTCGGCCAGTTACCTACCGACAGCTCAACATTGCCGTCGTCCTGCTTTCCGCAGCCTGAAAAACAGCCCGCTGCAAGTGCCAACACAAGCACCCGTGCAACAAATTTACTTAGATTTCCCGTTTTTTTCATAACAAAATCCCTCTTTCTTTTATTTTTTTTCTTAATCTTATATAATGCTAAGCCCGCTGTTACGCAGCATTAAAGCCTCAATCAGATAATAATCTCCGTAGATTATCGGCATTTTTATGCCTGTTTTTGTGTGATACATTTCACTTCCGTTTTGCAGTACGGAATCCTCCTCCGTATCAAACGAGCAATTCCGATATGCCCCCTCCAAAAGCCTGCATATCATTTTTTCAAGGATTTCCGCATCACTTTCCGCATACTCCTTTAATATTGTCATTCCTGCCGCTGCAATAGCGCCTGCTGTTGTGTCGCAATAATCAACCTCCGGCGGCTGTTTGAAGTCTATCGGCGGAATCAGACGCTCCTCCATTTCTCCTATAAAGTATTTTGCCACCTTAAGAGCTGTGTCAAGATACTCTTTTTTGCCCGTATTTTTATAAGCATCGGCAAAGCCGTAAATCGCCCACGCCTGCCCCCGTGTCCACGAGGAGCCTTTTGCATATCCCTGTCCCTGTGGCTTGTCAATAACCTCGCCTGTTTCGGGATTGAAAATCACGATATGGTTGACCGAGCCGTCCTTTCGGACAAATTCCTTTATTACAGTATCTGCGTGAGCATTTGCAATCTGTGCAAATCTTGTATCCTCCATTTCTCTGCCGGCCCAATAAAGCAAGGGCAAATTCATCATACAGTCAATAATCGCAAGTCCCGAGGTCAGACCCTGATATGCGCCGTTTCCTTCGTCCCACGCTCTTATAAACCGTCCGTTTGGATTAAATCTGCCTGCAAGCAGGTTTGCCGCATAAAGCGAAACCGTTTTATACCGTTCATTCCCCGTCATAGCATAGCCCTTGACCGTCGTAGGCAAAAACTGAAATCCTAAATCGTGGCTTAATGCCAAAAACTCCGATAATGCCTTTGCCACATCATCTGTGCAGACCTTTGCACGCTGCAAAAAGCGCTCGTCCTTGCCGTATTCATACAAAAGCCATTGTATTCCGCCCCAAAATCCACAGGTCCAGTTAAAGCGTGCAGGACTTACGGCATCGTACCGTCCGTTTTTCGTCGTATATGGGTACAAACTTTTAACGCTGTCTACGGTTTTTAATCTTTTTTCATATATTTTTTTCAGAAATTGCTGTTCCCATTCCTTTTGACCGCAGCTCATTTATGACCTCCTCCAAAGGAAAACTCCGCTTTAAACTTTTTTCCTTTTAACGCAAAATCCATTATATATAATGTAACCATTTCACCGTGATGACCGCTAATTTCTTTTTCGGAAAGCTGCGTCTCGCAATTTGCATTTATTGCCATACTGCCAAGCTTTATTGCCCCATTCTCCTTTTCAGGTCTGACCATTGAAATAAGTCTCTCTGTAACGCAGTGCGAATTGTCGGTAAATGTAAACTTATCACAGAGTATAACCGAATTGTCCCTGACATCAAATTCACGTCTTAGCCCCGTCAGTCCGGAAGCCTCATAAGCACCGCTCATTTCAATATAAAACTTATTATTTCCAGCCTCTATAACCTCAGATTTATACTGCTTGCCAAAGGACTGATATCTGCCGTCTATGATAGGAACGCTGTGTCCTGCAGAAGAACAGCAAAAAATCCCGTATCTTTTATCTAAAGTAAAATAGTCCTTCGTATATTCTCCTGCGCCGAAATCGGAAATCAGCTGAACACTGCCGTCGGTAATAATAAAGCTACCCAAATCGTTATGATTATGTAATTCGCTATTATTTCCCGCCTTTGCCGCAAGCGCAAAGCTCTTTTTTCTGTTTATGTACCATTGTGCATCGCAAAAATATTTTTCGGTTGATTCACCGCTGAAGTATTCCCCATCATCAGCAATATTCTCACAAAACCAATAGATTGAACGGAATGCAGATGCCCAATCATAGCAATTACTGATTTTATCTCTGTAGCATACGGGAGGCACTTTTATTTCATCTCCAAACATGCTTTTCATAAAGTGAGTTATGCCGATATTAAATGTAACTCTGTGCTTCGATGAATCGGAAAAGCTTACCGTCATATCATTTTTTATAAACATATACTGCTGAAACTTCGCTATATCCCGTATTTTTTCACCTTTTAAAATATCAGTTCCCTCAACGCGCTTAAGCATCTCTGCAAAGTAAAGATAATTCCCAAATCCAAATCTCCAGTACCCTACGCCCTCAACGCAGGCGCCGTCATTTCCGAAGCTTTCAATGTATCTGTCCATACTTTTCAAAATTCTTTGCTTTACTTTCGGAAAATCATCGGGAAATTCATAAAGATATACCATTCCGATACGTCCTGCACAAACAGGCAGCCAATTATTATTATAGCTTTCCCAAGCAGAAACATTGTTTTCGTACTCGTCTTTAATTCGGATTTTAACAATATTATGTATTTTTTTATGAAGCTCATCGGGAATGCGGATATAATAAGCAATTTCACAAAGCACCTGTGCTGTAATTGCAGAATAGAGGTCAATATGCGGATTATCTGCTTTGTGCCCAGGCAAAATCCAACTGAATTCATCGCATACTGAATTTATAATACGAATTAACCCGCCATCTGCTTTTTTATCTGTCAAATATGCGTATAACGCCCTTGCAGTCAAGCACGCCCTTTTTGCAAAATATTTATTTTCATATTTCAGTCTTTTTCCGTTTCTGTCACATTCATCATAATCATCACGGCTCAGTTCATAATCGTCAAATTCTTCGAACCTCTCGTAATTCGATTTGACTTCTTTTTTCATCTCGTCTAATAAGCTCAAACACTACACCACCCTAACTATAATATAGCAAGGTTTGTAGGCTATGAAAATATCTTTTTTGATACATTTAACCTTTTTTGTACACTTTTTTTATTACAAATAACGAAAAAATATTGCAAATGTGGTTAAAATATAGTATATTATAGACAATATTCGGAGTTTTGTAATAACATATACGAATTACCATTTTTATACAAATGGGAACAGCTTTTAAGGAAAATGGGCTTACTTCAACGAATAAAGCTTACTGTAAACAAATAGAAAAATACTTTTATAATCTTACCAATGCACACGAAAAGACCAAAAACATATCAGCGATAGCCGTTAATTTTGTACATACGCAGTTTATTTATAAAAATCAAATGTCAGGGGGATATAATTTGGCTTTTTTTGAACATCGTAACCTTAAAATAGATATTACACGTGTATGGGGACGGGCTTACTCTTCACCTGTTTATGACTCAAAAACACCCCGCACAGAAAAATTTCCGTCAAATATTCCGTTATACGAAATGATATTTTTCACACCGTCAGACCGTATTCTTCACTATAACGGAACTACAAAGCATATAACGGGTAGCACGGTAGTTCTTTTGCCGCATTGTATGACGGATATTATAAATCCTCCTGTTAAAGAATACCGATGTGAAACCTTTTTCGATACAGGTCATATTGCGCTTCAGTTTATGTGCGACACCCCACTTGCTACCGAAATGGAGCTTTATCCGTGTGAGCATTTTGAAAAGGATATCAAAATTTGTTTTGAGAAATTGCGTAATCAGTGGGAGCTTAAGC
Organism: Bacillota bacterium; assembly: GCA_024685565.1. Classification (GTDB taxonomy): domain Bacteria; phylum Bacillota; class Clostridia; order UBA1381; family UBA1381; genus UBA1738. The sequence goes on along the minus strand of JAIKVQ010000025.1, from coordinate 16,501 downwards.
CTGTCGCCTATAACTCAATGGCACTTTCTTATCTGTATCAAATATTTGCCATTATTGAAAAGAGAACCTCCCCCAGTTATTTACCGAAAAAGCAGTATGAACTTATAGAAAATTCGCTTAAATTTATTGATGAAAACTATTTGACAACCGTAATAGACTGCAGCTATCTATCGGAAATGTGCAATGTCAGCACCTCATACTACAACAGAATTTTTAAGAAAAAATTCAACACATCTCCAAAGCAATATATTTTGGCAAAGAAGCTGAATTATGCAATGGACTTGCTTGCAACAACAAACATTTCAATTACAGACATATCTGAAATGTCAGGCTTTTCAAGCCTTTACTACTTTTCCAAAATTTTTAAGAACTATTATAACATTTCACCTCAAAATTACAGGGAAAGTCATAGTGATAAATTATGATTTTTTTCATTATATTCTCAAAAGTTTAATTGTTCTTTTACATTGGTTTCTTTATGATGTCTGTTTTTTCGTGAGAATTTAATTTGGGAGTAAATCGTTGACTTGTATGTTCTGGCAAACAAATGCCGAAGATTACGGGAGAACACCTTTGTTTTTTCACATTGGCGGTTTGGAATAGGGATTTCACATAATGAGCAGCAGCTTTTCTTTTTTCTTGTCTTTTGCCGCGTCAAGTAATTGTTCATACTCATCTTTCCATAATTTTCTATACCTAATACCAACAAAAAAATAATGATTGATTTTACATTTTCAACCATTCTTTGTGCTTGATTTTCTTGCCGACCTTAACTCCCCTTTTTTATTAATGCGTACCATCTGGCAGTACGGGGGACTTCGCCTAAATTTATCATTCTTTTATTTTTCATAATATAAAAATATATACGCATAAAAATTCAGGAGCATTACCATAGTAGCATTCGCTCCTGAATCATTTTACAAAGCTATTCAAACTTCATCATTCTGTACCCGACACCGATATGTGTCTGAATATATTGTGGAGAATCGGGCAAACTTTCGAGCTTTTTCCGAAGTGTTGTCACAAATACACGAAGCGAACCTATATTATTTTCCCAACTATTACCCCATAATTTGTCCGCTATAAATTTATGAGTCAAAACCTTTCCGATATTTTGACACATAATACAGAGCAGCTTAAATTCCGTTGGAGTCAAATGCAATTCTCCGCCGTCAAGATATGCACAGCCTGCAGCATAATCGACTTTTAGTTTTCCGTTTACAAAAACCGAGTCAGACGCTGATATTTGTGACTGCATAAAGCTGAGCCGTCTTTGCGTAACTCTAAGTCTTGCCAGCAGCTCTTCAACAGAAAAAGGTTTTGTAAGATAATCGTCAGCGCCGCAGTCAAGTGCCTCTATCTTATCAGAATCTTCACTTCTTGCGCTTATAACAATAATCGGTGTGTTAGACCATGTACGGATTTGCTTTATTACATCTATTCCGTCAATGTCCGGAAGTCCCAAGTCAAGCAATATTATATCAGGATTATAAGAAGATGCCTGCATAACAGCATTTTTTCCGCTATTTGCAGTTAAGAAATTATAATCGTGTGTTTTTAGTGTTGTTACAATCAAGTTTCTTATAGGCAAATCATCTTCAACAACCATTACAACTGTTTTATTCATTTATATCAATCTCCTTTATGGGCAGAGAGAAAGTAAAAATTGCACCGTGCGGTTTGTTATCCGAAACAAATATCTCTCCTCCGTGTGCCGAAATAATAGATTTGCACAAGGCAAGTCCCAAGCCAATACTTCTGCGGCTATCTGCAATTTTAGTTGCTCCCGCATAGAACATATCAAAAACCTTTTCTTTTTCTTCGTCCGGAATACCTTTACCGTTGTCAGCTATGCTGATATAAAGCATATTGTCCTTGCGCTTTGTACTGATTGTAATTTCGGAGCCATCGGGAGTGTATTTTACTGCATTATCCACAATATTTATTATAACCTGAACTATAAGCCGTGCGTCGACATTTACAAGTGTTATTTCGTCAGAACCGTAAACATTTATATGGTGCTTTGCATTTCTTTTGTTTATATGATTTAGCGCCTCACTGATGATTTCATCTATAATTTCCGATGAAAAATTAAGTTTTGCTTGTTTATCTTCAATTCGTGTTATGGAAAGCAAATTTTCTACAAGATTTATAAGCCATATAGAATCATCGTAAATATCTTTGTAAATCTGCTTTTTTTCCTCATCTGAAAAAGCATCGCCGTTTGATAAAAGGTTATCTGCATTTCCCGATATAGATGTAAGCGGCGTTCTGAGGTCATGCGATATACTGCGCAAAAGGTTTGACCTTAACTGCTCATTCTTGGCTAAAATGGCTGCTTCTTCCTTTTCTCTTGCATTTTTTTCATTTTCAAGAGTTAAGCCGCATTCGCCCAATATAGAAAGCATAACGCTGTTTTCAAACAAATCAAGAGGTTTTCCGTTAATATCTATTCCCACAACGCCATAAACATTATCATTAACTCTGATAGAAAGATACATTTCCTTTGCACTAATGAAATTTTCAGTTGATGCTCCTGCGTGGTGATTATGCTCGAGCACCCATTTTGCAATGTTTTTTTCTGCTTTAATTAAATCTCTGTTTAAGGGCTTATTTTCATCTATATCATATATGACTGGCCTTGCTAAAACGTTGTTTTCTACAGGATAGATTACAATACTTCTGCCAAGAAGTTTTATAAGCTGATTGGCAGTTTCATCAATTATAGAATCCTTGCTGTCAGCTTTTTGCAACAATTGGTTGGTATCAAATAAAATCTTCGTTCTGAAAGCCGCTTGTGCGGATTGCTTTGCCTGGCTTTTTAGTTTTATTGCAAGCGTACTTGAAATAAACGCCGAAATAAACATTATAGCAAAGGTTGCAGGATATCCGCTGCTATAAGCCCTTAGTGTGAAATGCGGCGCGGTAAAGAAAAAGTTAAACAATATCACACTTACAATAGATGATATAAGACTGTATATTCTGTGTTTTGTTAGTATGGAAATCAGCAAAACCGCTAAAATATATACAGTTATTATATTTGCTTCCGTAAAACCCAATCTTGAGAACAGATAACCTATCAGCGTCGCTATAATAAGGAAAGATACGCTTATTATCAAATCATATACAGAAAAACTGATTTCTTGCAAAGGATTATGTTTGGGTTTGTATGCAGTAATTTTCGCGCTATCAGGAATAATATGTATATCGACATTCGGAGCAAGCTCTATAAGCTGTTCGATAAGAGTGGGTTTTCTTATAAAATGCCTCTTTAACACGGCGCTTTTCCCAATGACAATTTTTGTAACTCCTGAGAGCCTTGCAAACTCTGCAATCTGATATGCAATGTCATCACCGCATACTGTTTCTACATTTGCTCCCATTTTTCGGGCAAATTTCATATTTTCTCTTAACCTGTTTTTATCAGGTTCACTTGACACAGAAAAATCAGGGGTTTCAATATAAATTGCTGTAAAGGCAGCGTTAAAAGCTTCTGTCATTTTAGCTGCCGTTTTTATTATTTTTTTGTTTGAAGGTGCGGACGATAAGCAAACCAAAATATGTTCATTGTTTTCATCACAGTTACGCAAATTCAATTAAATCACCTCCGTCAAATACAAGTATAACTCATTTTTCAGTTTTATTCAATGGTTTACTTTCGTTTTCCGTATCATCATAACCCCTAAAATTCTTGTGAAAAAACCTTTCAGCCTTTACCACAAAAAAGTATCCGCCTATCATATACGCAATGACGCTTAGAATTAAAATAAACTCACTCATAATATCATCTCCAAGCCTTCACATTTATATCAGGCTAAATATGAAAGCATTTCTGAATATTTTTAGCCTCACCCAAAACAAGCATTGTTTCGTCTTTTTTCAAAACCATATCCGGGGTTACGGTAAGATTAAGTTTGTTTCCTTGCTTTACAGCTATTATATTTATCCCAAATTTTTTTCGTATATCTATTTGACCTATTGATTTACCAATCCAGTTTTCAGGTGTTGTTACTTCAAATATGGCATAATTATCATCAATTTCAATGAAATCAAGAATATGTTCGGCGCTATAACGGACTGCCGCCCAATTTGCCATCTGTTTTTCAGGATAAATCACTTGGTCTGCACCGTTTCTTAATAGGAATTTTGCCTGAGTATCTCTTGCCGCTCTTGAAATCACAAGTTTTGCACCGAGTTCTTTTAACAAAGATGTTGTTTCAAGCGAACTCTGAAAGTCATTTCCTATTGCCACAATACACATATCATAATTATTTACACCTAAAGATTTAAGAAAATCCTCATTTGTCGTATCGCCAATTTGGGCATTGGTTACAAACGGCAATATAGCATTTACCAATTCTTCTTTTTTATCTATTGCCATAACCTGATGATTAAGCTCATTTAATTTCAAAGCCATATGCTTTCCGAATCTTCCAAGCCCTATAAGTAAAACCGATTTCATTATAAATTCCTCCTCAACCTACCGTAATTTGTTCTTGCGGTTTCTTTGAAATATTTTTGTTTGTTTTGGAGAGTGCGGCAAAAATAATCGTTAATCCACCGACTCTGCCAAAGAACATTAAAGTAATTAGGATAACTCTTGATATATTGCCTATCAATGGAGTGATGCCAAGTGAAAGACCTACTGTTCCTATTGCCGAAGCTGTTTCAAAAAGGCAAACAGACAGCGGCAGTTTTTCGATGCTGCTTATAACAAGCCCTCCGCCTATAAATAGAACTAAATACATAAGGAATATGGCAGATGCGTTTTTTATAGCAACATCGGATATTCTTCTATTAAAACATTCAACATCATCTTTTTTTCCGAAAACAGAGATTGATGAAAAGACAAGAACTGCAATCGTTGTTGTTTTCATACCTCCTGCTGTAGAACCGGGGGAGCCGCCTATAAGCATAAGAAATATTGTTATTGTCTTTCCGACACCTGAAAGATGCGTTAAATCTGCAGTATTAAACCCGGCTGTTCGTGGCGTTACTGTCTGAAAAAGTGATGTATATACCCGCTCACAACCCTTGATATGATTAAATTCATTTAAATAAAAATATATAAAAGGTACAATTATCAAAAATGTTGTCGCAGATAAAACAACCTTGCTTTGCATACGGTATTTTTTTATATGCCACTTATTTGTTTTAATATCTTCCCATACAAGAAATCCTATGCCGCCGATTATTATTAAAAGCATTACTGTTATATTTACAACAGGTTGTGCGGAGTATGCGGTCAATGATGAAAAAGGTGATACTGTTCCCATCAGGTCAAATCCTGCGTTACAAAAGGCAGATACCGAATGAAATATTCCAAGCCATATGCCCTTTAAGCCAAAATCCTTGAAAAAAGTAGAGGCAAGCAAAATTGCTCCTATAAGTTCAATTAAAAAAGTTGCTTTCAATATGAAACCCGTTAATCTTACAATTCCACCGACCTTTTGTGCTGAAATTGCTTCTTTAAGAGTGCTTCTCTGCATAAGACCAATTTTTCTTCCTGAAACCAGTGCAGTTGCAACGGCAATTGTAACAACTCCAAGTCCGCCAATCTGAATTAAAAGCAAAATAACAAATTGCCCGAACAGTGACCAATATGTAGCCGTATCATGTACTACCAAGCCTGTTACACAAACCGCGGAGGTTGCAGTAAAAACCGAATCTGAAAATGAAGTCATTACACCGCTTGCCGAGGATATGGGGAGCATAAGCAAAAATGTTCCCATCAAAATAGTTCCTGCAAAGCCAAATATAATAATTTGAGCTGATGATAAGTGTCGTTTTAACATAAAAGATATAACCTCGCAAATCTATTATACTATTTTCTCACTTTTATTTTATCATACAACACTTTAAAATGGGGTTAAGAAATTGATTGCTGTATTAAAATGGTATTAAGATTATTTGAATTTTTGGAAAAATATGGTATAGTATTCTTGAAAAATCAAAACAGCAGAAAATAACGGCAATAAAACATAATTAAGGAGCGTCATATGGAAGGAAAAATAACGATACGGAGAGTAGAGCATAAGGATAACGCTGATGTTGAGAATTTAATAAGAAGTTGCCTTGTTGAGTTTAATGCAAATCATGATGGAACTGCGTGGGCAGATCTGTTTTTAGGTCAGCTTTCGGAAATATACAACTCAGACGGTAATAGTTATTGGGTTGCTGTAGACAAAAAAGGGGAAATAATTGCAGGTGTTGGCATCGGAAAGATTGCGGATGTTAAAGATGTTTGTGAGCTGCAAAAAATGTATTGCCTCCCTGAAATCTTTTTAAAGATAAGCTTAGTAAATATCTCATAAATAATTATTGCTACAATAATTGTAGTTAGCGAATAAAAAATCCTATAAGCCCATAAATTTTCGTTCAAAAGCTTTGAAAAATCAGTTTTCATATCTGTACCCCCTTCATAGTCTTTTCAAATACTTCGCCTATGTTTTCCCGTATAATCAAATCAGCATTACTGTCATAGCCTGTTTCGGACTTGTTAATTATTACAATGTATTTACCGTTAAAGTATCTCACAAATGATGCAGCAGGATAGACAGCAAGAGATGTTCCACCAACTATCAGCATATCTGCATTTTCAATATATGAAATTGCCTTTTCCGCAACGCCATCATATAGCCGTTCCTCATACAAAACAACCTTTGGTTTCATTATACCGCCACAGTGTTCGCACTTTGGAATTTCTCCGCTCTTAATGGTTTTGATTACCTTTTCGTTGTCTGATGTTTTTATGCACCTACTGCAATAGAATTCCTTTGCCGTCCCGTGAAGTTCAATTACACTTTTGCTGCCTGCCGCCTGGTGCAATCCGTCAATGTTCTGGGTTATTACCGCCTTTAATTTACCCATTTTTTCAAGCTCTGAAAGTGCTTTATGTGCCTTATTAGGCTTTACATCTGCTATAAAGTATTTTCTGTAAAAATCATAAAACACATCAGGTTTTTGAACGAAAAAGCTGTGGCTTAAAATCACCTCGGGAGATACACCGTAATCTTTCACGGTATTATAAAGTCCGTCCCCGCTTCGGTAATCTTTGACGCCGCTTTCCGTTGACACTCCTGCACCGCCAAAAAACACGATATTATTACATTCTTTTATCATTTTGGCAAAATGTTTTATGCTCATTCATATACCCTCCTGAAATATTAGTTAAATATATATAGTTTATAATTCTTTTACAAATCTTACATCACAGGCAAAATGCTCTGTTCTCACTAATGGTTCGTATGTCCTTTTAAATCCGTATTTTCTATAAAATTTCTGTGCAGCAACCATATTTTCTAATGTTTCCAGATAACATTTTTTATAATATCTCTTTGCATAGTCTAAGGCTATTTCCATAAGCTTATGTGATAAGCCTATTCCCCTCGCTTCCGGCAAGCAATACATTTTTTGAAGTTCACACACGCCGTCAACTCCATCTAAATTGCCTATCCCGACACCTCCTACTATTCTGTTATTCTCATCTGTTGCTACCCAATACTTATTGCCGTCGGAATTATATATTTGAGAAAATCTACCCAAATCAGGGTCTACCCACGCAGTTCCTTCGCGGTCTGCTCCAAATTCAATTAAGCATGTCCTAATTAACGTTTCCACTTCTTTATTGTCTTTTTCCTCGATTTCTCTGATTTGATATATCATTTGTAGTCTCTCCCGTATATTCTCCCTTAAAATTTGTACAACTTATTACAGATTATATTATATACTTGACAAAAAATAAAAATCAATAGTTTTTGGGTTGTTTTTTCATGCTTATTACTTTAAGTCAGCAAAAGCAAAATCTTTCACTGCGTTTTAATCTCCCGATACAGGTTCGGTAGCCATTTAGTCAAAAAACAAGAAAGCTATCCCACACATCAATACTACCGTCTATGCAATTTGACAAATTACATTGGCGGTAGTATAATAATTTTGACATTAAAACATATCTCTTTAAAATGTATCAAAATCGGAGGCAAGTGTAAATGCAATATAAAATAACTGTCGCAGGCGCAGGATATGTCGGCATGTCAATTGCTGCACTTTTAGGGCAAAAATACCCTGTTTTCGCCATAGACATAGTCGAGGACAAAATAAATCTCATAAACAGCGGCAAATCCCCCGTACGCGACGAATACATAGAAAAATTCTTAAGCGAAAAGCGTACAAATATCCACGCAACCGTAAATGCCGAGGAAGCATATAAAGATGCGGACTTTATAATAGTTGCAGCTCCTACAAATTATGACCCGAAAAAGAATTACTTTGACACAAGCGCCGTTGAAAGCGTTATAGAGAGCGCTTTATCCTTTAACAAAAATGCAGTCATAGTAATTAAATCAACCATACCTGTGGGCTATACAAAGTCTATCCATGCAAAATTCGGATATGATAAAATTCTATTCAGCCCCGAATTTCTAAGGGAGTCAAAGGCACTTTATGATAACCTTTATCCTTCAAGAATAGTTGTAGGTACAGATATGGAAAATCCTGAGCTTATCGACTATGCAAATAAGTTTGCAGAGCTTATGGACTCCTGTACTGCACAAAAAGACAATAAAAAGCTCGTTATGGACTATACCGAGGCGGAGGCTGTCAAGCTGTTTGCAAATACATATCTTGCTCTTCGTGTATCTTTTTTCAATGAGCTTGATACATATGCCGAAATGAAAGGACTTGACACAAAACGAATTATAGAGGGTGTATGTCTCGACCCGAGAATAGGAAACTTCTATAATAATCCTTCCTTCGGATACGGCGGATATTGCCTTCCCAAAGACACAAAACAACTTCTGGCAAACTATGACCAGGTGCCGAATAATATTATAGGCGCAATAGTTGACGCTAACAGAACAAGAAAGGACTTTATAGCTGACAGAATTATTGAAAAATCGCCCAAAATCGTTGGTGTTTACAGAATTACTATGAAAACAAACTCGGATAATTTCCGTGCATCATCTGTTCAGGGTGTTATGAAACGTATCAAGGCAAAAGGAATAGAGGTTGTAATTTACGAGCCAAGCCTTAAAGAGGATTTATTCTTCAATTCAAGGGTCATTCGCGACCTTGACGAGTTTAAAAAAATCTCTGATGTAATTATTGCCAACAGATATTCAGAAGATATAGAAGATGTTTTAGACAAAGTTTATACCCGCGACTTGTATTTCAGAGATTAAAGCAGGAGAACAGCATGAGAATTTTAGTTACAGGCGGTGCAGGCTTTATAGGCTTTCACCTTTCAAAAAGACTGTTATCTGAGGGCTTTGAAGTCATCGGATATGACAATCTTAACGATTATTATGACGTAAATTTAAAATATTCACGTCTTGAAATCTTAAAGAACTACCAAAACTTTACCTTTATAAAAGGAGATTTGGCGGACAAAGATAAGGTTTTTGCTCTTTTTGCAGAGCATAAACCCGAAATAGTTGTTAATCTCGGCGCACAAGCAGGCGTCAGGTACTCCATTACCAATCCGGATGTATATATTGACTCGAACATAATCGGATTTTTTAACATTTTAGAGGCGTGCAGACACAATCCTGTAGAACACTTGCTTTTTGCCTCCAGCTCGTCTGTTTACGGAAACCAAAAGAAAACACCATTCTCAACGGAGGATAATGTCGACCACCCTATAAGCCTTTACGCTGCCACTAAAAAGAGTAATGAGCTTATGGCATTTACATACAGTCATCTTTATAAAATTCCCGCAACAGGACTTCGTTTTTTTACCGTTTACGGGCCTTTTGGCAGACCTGATATGGCATATTTCAGCTTTACAGATAAAATTATTAAAGGTGAGCCTATTAAAATTTTTAATAACGGAGATATGTACCGTGATTTTACATATGTTGATGATATTGTGGAAGGCATATGCAATATGCTTGAATGTCCGCCAAAAGAGGACGAAAACGGTGACAGATATAAAGTCTATAATATCGGCAACAACAAGCCGGAAAAACTTATGTATTTTATAGAAACGCTGGAAAAGGCAATAGGAAGAACTGCTAAAAAGGAATTTTTGCCTATGCAGGCAGGCGACGTATACCAGACTTATGCAGATGTAACCGACCTTATGCACGATTTCAACTTTAAACCGTCAACTTCTATTGAAGACGGTCTTGCAAAATTTGCCGAGTGGTACAAGGAATACTATAACATAACCTCATAAAAAGCACAGGATTAAATATCCTGTGCTTTTTATTTCAGCTTTCTTATGACACTGCTTGCTTTTCCGTATAAGCTGAACAAAAATCCGTGCTTAAAAGCAAAATCAAGCATTCCAAAATTTCTCTTTTTTGCAAACTCAATAGGCAAACGCCAGCCCCACCAATCGCAGCTTTCCAAGTCAAAGTCATCAACGGCACTTTTAAATGGCTCAGAATTTATAAAATCCATAAAGCCTTCTTTCCTGACATTTTTCGGATTTGGATTATCCTTGTGAAAAAAATTAAGTTTCATACTGTCTAACGTCAGTGAAATCACTCTGTATTTTTTATATATATCCTCTACTTCTTTATCATCAGGATAAAGATTTTTCATGCAATCGTAATGGTGACTTATAAGTGACCTTGCCATTTCTGTGAAATCCGCGCTGTACCTTTTGGTTATGCCTTGCATATTTTTTCTGTAATAGTACATTGTGTATGGAAGATATGCAATTTTTTCAGCGTAGAAGTATGCATATGTATTAAAAACACTATCCTGTGCTTTCTTTTGCCCTTCAGGGAATTTTAAATTATTATTAAGAAGAAAATCTCTACTGTAAATCGCCCCCCAAGCAGCGTGATAAAACACACTGTTGCTCATACCATATGCTTTTAAGTCTATCGGTTTGATAGACAGGCAGGAAAGGCTCAGTTCGCGCCCCGCGCCCTTTGGAACCTCTGATAATTCGGTCACGGCACAATCCTGCTCAGCTCCTTTTTCTTCGGAGAAAACCGCTCTGTCATGAACTATTATGTCATAATCCTCATCATAAAAAGAAAGTGCAGTTTTAACAAAATTATCGGAAATAAGGTCATCTCCGTCCGCAAAAAATATCCACGTTCCGTTTGCCTCGCTTATAGTGCGGTTTCTTACTCCGCTTAATCCACTGTTTTGTCCCATATTTATGTATTTTATACGGCTGTCGGTATTTGCATATTCCCTGCATATCTCACCCGAGTTATCCGTCGAACAGTCGTCAATAAGCAAAAACTCCACATCGTCTGTAAGCTGTTTTTTGACGCCCTCAATATGAAGCCTCAAAAAGTTTTCTCCTACATTATAAACCGCCGTTCCTATCGTAAGTTTAACCGCCATACAGTTCACTCTCCTCATTTTAACGGCTTACATTATTTCATTTAATAACGCCTCATTATCGTCAATGTGTTTTATCAGCCTTGCAGGATTGCCTACATATACACCGTTTGAGGGTAAATCCTCAGTAACAACTGAACCTGCTCCGATTATAACTTTATCGCCCACATTTATATTTCCTGTAACTGTTGAGTTGGACGCCACATAAACATTATCCCCAAAGGTGGGAAAACCTCCTTCTTTATCTATAACAACCCCTGATCCTACACGGAAATTTTTACCTGCTTTTTTAGGGCAAATTACACTATGATAATGTGACACCATAAGTCCGCCCCCGATTTCACCTCCAAATTCAATAGCTTTAGCATCAGGGAGAACAAGTCTGCATAAAGCTATCATATGCTTGTGGTGTTTCATTCTGAAATAAAATACGTTCCTGAATTCCTTTTTTGTGAGCAGAAGATGGTTAAGACGCAATACTTTACTTTTTATTCTGTCCTTGCTTCTGTCCCACTTCAGATTTCTGCATACATCCATATCAACTATGTCTTTTAAATCCTGTCCGCCGGTTATATACAATATATCTGCAATTATGCACCTTATACTTTTCACATAAATGAACATTTTTACATCTCCTGACTTTGTGTATTTTTTCTGATAAAGCGCGCAGGGTTTCCCCCATAAACCGTATTCTCGGGAATATCTTTTGTTACAACACTGCCTGCCTCTATAATGACATTATCACCTATATTTATATTGCCTATAACGGTCGAGTTCGCTCCTATATATACATTCTCTCCTATGCTGGGACAGCCTCCGTTGTTTTTCCCGACAATAACGCCCGCACATATATGAAGATTTTTTCCTGTTTTATTTGGACCAACAACCATATAACCGGATGACAAATACACCCCCGCGCCTATATTTGCATATAGTTCTATTTCTTTAATATCGGGCAAAAATATCCTGCACAAATTGCAAAGCGCTTTATGATTTCTGAACCTGTAATAAAATACACTGCGGAACGATCTTTCCCCTGATAAAAGCATTCTGTTCATTGTCAATATGCCCGTTTTAACTTTATTAACCTGAGCTAAATAACAATCCAAGTCAGTATCAACTGCCTTTTTCGTATTTTCAGACGCACAAATATACATTATATCTGCAATTATACAGCGCCATAGCTTGTACCAATTATCTTTCATACTCGCTCTCCATTATAAATTAAATCAATTCTAAGATTGCCTCATATGTTTTTTTGCAGTGTTCTTTTGAAAAATCAGAAAAGGTGCGGTCTGTTCTTTGTAAATACTTGTCCTCTACCGCCATACCTCTTGCCATTTCCATTTCTATATAGTCTACTACCTGCTCCTTTTTTGAAAACTCAGGTCCAAATCCCGATTCGCTGAATTTAAAATAGCCAAGCCCATATTGCTCGGAAAAAAACAGTTCTCTGTCAAAAGTCCAATAAACCATTGGCTTTTTCATATATGCAAAATCAAAAAACACACTTGAATAATCGGTGATGAGCATAGCCGATTCCATAAGCAATGTCTGGACATCTGTATCAAGCATGCCCATTACTTTCACTCTCTTGTTATCGGTGCAAAACAGATTTGTGAATTTTTGCAATTCATAGTGAAGGTACAAAACAAGCTCGTAATCATTTTCGTCCAGCATTCTGTTCAGTCTTTCATCGGTTATAAGACTGTTAAAGCTTTTATAATACTCACTTTGTTTGAATTCCTCATTATTCATGGTACGCAGATAATACCGCCATGTAGGCATAACAAGTATCTGCCTTTTTACCTGATGCTCGCCGAGAAGCGCATCATATCTGCAGAGCCCCAAGCGTTTTATCACACCGTTAGGATAATTATAATCCTTTAAGCTTTCATACTCCATGGCTGTACTGCATACAAACAAATCAAGATTTACTTTCGGGTAATGAAGTTCTGCAATATCGTCTTTTATTATACCATGCTGCAGGAATATTTTTTTTCCTCTTACAATTTTGAATTTCCTGTCAAGTATTGCAAAACGGTAAGGATCGGGTGCATATCCCATAATATGCGTACTTACCTTTACCTTTGCGCAGGCAAAGGCAATATAATGCTTTAACCCTCCCGGCTGAATTATTTTCCCAAGACCTTTTACCTTGGAATAATCGGGAGAATTCTTGTCTATAACATATGCACAGTTTATATGCTTTTGATTTTCACGCAAATATTTAAAAAAATGATACCCGTTATCTCTTGCATCTTGAGTTCGTTCTGAAATGAGCCATAAATCTTTATACGAACTGGTATTCCGCATAAAACAGGAAATAATAAGGCAAACAAAATACAAAAAACAGCATTTTGCGTATTCAGCAATATTACCCATTTTTTCTAATAGTATTCTCATTATCAAAATTACCTTCTCATATACTTTTATCTTTTAGTTCAATAATCACAATACTGCATCTCTGGTTTTTATCAAACCAGACGTATGCAGTTGAAGGACTGTTTTCGGCTACAACTTCAATAATTTCATCTAATGAACATCTTTCATAAGTTTTTTCCCCCTCCTTCTCATACGATACCGCAAGCACTGCTGTATCCGAAAGGCGGTACGAACGCTCCGCATTCTGAATTTTATTAAAATTCTTATCTTTTGCCGTGCGGGAATTTACAAAAATCTCGCCATGGCTCATCTTATAACATTCTACACTGATATCAAAGCTGTCAAGTTTTTTGCCTGCAATCATATCATTATAAACAACTACGCCAATCATATCGGGGCGGTATTGCCACAGCGAAACTGCACCGACAGTGCCCAGAGCAGCAATTATCAAAAAAGATATTATATAATGCGATATACTGCGCGACTTTTCACGAAGTTTAAAATATACCATTCCGCCGAGCGCAGCACCCATTGTATTACAAATTACATCATCAATATCCGCATATCCCGCCTCCAACTCAAATTGCAGAAATTCTGCGTACAGCGATGCAAAAAAGGCTACCAAAACTATCTCCGAAAGCTTGATTTTTTTTAAAAAAACAGGTAAAAATATTCCAATCGGGAAAAACAGAAGAATGTTCCCCAGATAGTTTATTGCCATAAGTTTTAATGATTTTTCATTTTGTATGTATTCGCGCACTGTACTGAACGGAATAAAACGGAATTCGGTATCCGAAAAATCTGTCCCGTTTTTTAAGAATAAAAGCCTGAACAGCAGTACAAGATATAGGATTAACGGTATTATAAAAATGATTTTTGCAATTGCTTCCTTTTTTTTGTTCATAATCTCACCATTTACCTATCCAAAAAATCTGTTATAGCACTAATATAGCGTTCATCGTCACGCAAAACAGAATGCAGAAATTTTTCGCAGTTTTCTTCAAATTCATTCTTATCAAAACTATTAAAATACTCAAAAATTTTATCTGTAATCTCCGTTTCGTTTTGAGCCAAGCTTATTCCCAGACCGTATTTTTCAATCATTTCACCTGAAAAAGTATCGGCATTTGCAAACATAGGCTTTTTACGAATCATACCGTCATAAAATTTATTTGCTACGGCGGGGTAATTTACAAAACTTACGGGATAGTTATAGCAAATCATATCAAAGGAATCGACAATACGCATTTTGTCATTCTCGTTATATGCACCGTAAATTATGACATTATCGTACTTTTCGGCATAATCCTTAAGTCTGTCTACGCAGTCACCGCTCCCGTGAATATGAAACTCAAACCGACTGTCCATGCCAAAAACATCAATAAGTTTTACAAGATATTCATACTCACGCAAATAGCCTATATACCCTATGATTATCTTGTCGGGATTATTACGCCCCGCATAATGAATAAGACGGTCTTCATAATATGCATCCTGAAAATTATGAGCTATAATAAGTTCTTTTTTATCGGTAAGATATTTTTTAAACCCGCTCGAAGATATGCAAGTTGCATATGAATTCATAATAATTTTGTTTATGAACCGCCTGTAAAAACCGATATACTCATAAGAAGTATCCCGATAGTCAAAGAAATACTTATTTTTATACTTTCTGCTAAGAAGTACGTCAAAAAGAATTATTGCTGTCTGTGTTGTAAGTATAATCAGCTTATCATAGTTCTTTTCTTTTATTATTGTTTTTGCAAACCGTCTGAAACGCAAAAATGGAAGAAGTTTTGACAAAATACTTCCGTAACGCAACACCTGCTCGGTATATGTATGATAGATTTCATCATACTGCGATTTTACACCGCTCCTGTTCCAATGCACCGCCTCATAAGGAATATTTTTCTCTTCCAGCACCTGTATATACTTTTTTGAAAAAGGAGATAATTCCATCTGCCCTATTATAATTATTCCAACCATTTTTCAAGCCTCACATAATCAGATTTGCAAATTCACCAAGCGCTTTTTTATTATCAATCGTACAACTGTCTTTCTTTTGTAAAAACATTTGGGGATTTTTTAAAATATTTAAAAGTGTCTTTTTAATATCCTCATCATTATTCTCACAAACAATTCCTGCACCCGTATTTTTTACAAGCTCTATTGCCGAGGTTGTATTTGTGGTAAGTATGGGAAGTTTAAAAAATTGTGCCTCAGTAAAGACCATAGGCCCAGCCTCATCATACGAAGGTACGAGCAAAAGATCGGAGACCAAGAAATATGGATACGGATTTTTTAACATACCTAAAAATATCACATTATCACAAAGTCCCTCATTTTTGCATTCTGCTTTTGCCCTTTCCATAAGCGGACCGTCTCCTGCAATACGCCATACAAAGTCAAATCCCTGCTTTTTGAGTTCCGAAAGAATCGGCAACATACGGAAAATGCCTTTTTCTTCACTGATCCTTGCCGCTGTGAGGATATTTACCGCAGAATCGGTATAATCAGCTTTATACTCTTTTGCCTGATTTTCCATACCCTTAAAGTCAAAGCAGTTATGTACAGAAAACGTTTTTTCAGATAACCCCGCGCATACCTCACAAAATATATCCCGGCAGGAATCGGAAACGCAGGCGATTTTGTCAAAATGCCTGTAATACGCTCTGTTATATCTGTTATTTCCAAAATAATGTCTAAAGTCACAATGAACAAAAGTTATCTTTTTTTTTGCATTTACCGAATTTATAACAAATTCGTTACACCCTCCGTAAAACATTTTAAAACCAGAATTTTGCGAAAAAGA
>JAIKVQ010000001.1 GCA_024685565.1 Bacillota bacterium | reverse complement strand
TAACGGAGGGCGAATGTGACAGAGGTATTTTAGTTTGCGGTACAGGAATAGGTATGTCGATTGCGGCAAATAAGATAAAGGGCATACGTGCAGCTCACGTAACAGATGTTTATTCTGCCAAAATGACAAAGATGCATAATAATGCAAACGTGATTTGCTTAGGCGGACGCGTTACGGGAAGGGAGCTTGCATTTATGATAGTGGACGCTTGGCTCGATACCGAATTTGCAGGCGGACGGCATCAGGCAAGAATTGATAAAATAAGTGCTTTGGAAAGGTAAAAACCGAAGGTGTGTAACCTTCGGCAGCGAGTTTTTCAGTCTATTTTTAAGATAGACTTCACTATTCCTGATAAGAATTTCGGCAATTTGTAGACTACAACCTTCATAGCGCGTACTCCTTTCAACATTTAAACAGGCAGTAATACGCGATAACCATTAAAAGCACCGTTTCAATTATCACCACAACGTATATCGGGAAAATCAATCCGCATATCATACCTATGCAAAAAGTCATTGCGGCAAGCCCGATTGCCTTTATGCCGAGTTTTAGCATATATACCACCTCACGCCGTTTTATATAGTATACTATGATGGCTTTGGTTTTTTGTGCTGAAAGTCTTGCATATTGGGAATAGCTGTGTTATAATCCAAGAGATGTCCTAAAAAGCAGGAGGAATTAATATGCTGTTTCAATTTGAGTGTAGAGTCAATGATAATGATTATTATGAATTCAACAGATATTTTATGTTTCATTCTTCATACGGGAAGAAAAATTTGTTTAAAATTAGAATGTTTGTGCCGATAATACTGTCGTTAATGTTTATATATTATCTAATTAGCGGAGAAAGTTTAGATTGGCTTTATTATGAGCTGGTTTCTTTTGTTATTACCTCAGTGGTTTGGGTAATTGCTGTAAAACCCTTTTATCTGCTCATATTGAAAATTAATCAAAAATCTATGAAGAAATCAGGCAAATTACCATATTCAGAATTATCAACTATGGAATTTTATGATGACCATTTTATAGATATTACGCCTGATGGAAGGTATGAGCTGAAGTATGATGCTGTAGATAATGTTGTAATCAATGAATCCAAAGCAATATATATTTATCGGGATATGATGGCTGGACATATTATACCTTTTAGTACGTTCAAGTCGGAAGAGGAAAGAAATAGATTTATAGATTTTATGCATACTAAAACTAATAAATAATTAGTATTAAAATATTATGTTTCCGTAGCTCAGCAGGATAGAGCGACCGCCTCCTAAGCGGTAGGCCGGCGGTTCGAATCCGCCCGGAAACGCCACGTCGGAACAAGCGAAAAATCGCTCGTTCCGATTTTTTTTTGAAGTAAAAGAAGATTTTATTGACTGGATTTCATATTGGTGATACAATAATGAAAAGGGTTTGACAAATCGGGATTCGTAGGAGGAAAGCATGAAAAAACTGTTGTTAATCATTGGTATTGTAAGTGTTATTTTTTGTGTTCTGTTCTTGTTATTTGCCATATTGAATCTGTTTGGATACTACCATGTGCTTGACGGATCGGCATATTTTTACGACAGGTTGTATCATAGAATGATTATTTATTTTGTAATTGGAATTGTTTTCGCGGTTATTGGAATATTGTTCCTTACAATTCGCTCAAAAATATAAATTTTGGATTGACAGAAACTTTTTGCAGGGATTTCTGTGGCGGGGATACATCTAAACTATTCGGCTTTTCTCTGCAACGTCGCAACAGACTCCGTTTCAATAGAAAAGGTCGCATTTTGCGACTTTTTTTAATGTTTTGCAGAGGATACTCCTTTTTTATGAAAAGTCACATAAACATTGGCTACTCAGTTGTAAATACGTATGATGACAAATTCGGGATTCCTTTATCATAACTTTATTTCGGCAAAAGAGGGAGGAAGATTCGTCAGCAGCACAAGCACAAAGGACGGTGTTGGGAGCCTTTCATCAAGTGAAGGCAGCCTCGTTAAGGGTCTGGGAAACGTTTATTATGACACAATGAACAAGGCAGAGGGAAATGCATCGCTTCATATTAACCGGATTAATAGAAAATTAGTAGATGGTGATTATAGATAAATTCTTACAATTTAATGCTGTATCACAATAAATAAAAGCAACCCCTTGACAATAAAGATTGTCGAGGGGTAGGCACTGTATTATTTTTAAAACAAAAAAGAGCTTTGCTTTTAAAGCAAAGCTCTTTTTTTAATATCAGCCATTTTTAAAGCGGTAATTTCAATTTCTTCGCCTTTTCGGTCCGCAATAATATGCATACCCTCCGAAATGGTATTTTTAAGAGAGAAATCGGCAAGTTTATCTTCAATCAGGGTTTGAATTGCGCGCTTAAGCGGTCTTGCACCGTATTTTATATCAAATCCCTTATCCAAAATAAGCGTCTTTGCGCTTTCGGTAACCTCAATTTCTGCGCCTTTTTGTGCCATTCTTTCTATAATATCCGAAAGCATAAGGTCAACAATTTTTCTAAGCTCATCTTTTGTAAGCGGAGAGAATGTTACGACCTCGTCAATCCTGTTTAAAAATTCGGGGCGGAAACGCTCTTTTAAGCTCTTTTCAACATTATTTTTAAGAGTTACTGCGTTGTCCGAATTAAAGCCGATAGATGCAGAGTCAAACTCCGAGCCTGCATTGGTAGTCATAATAATAATTGTATTTTCAAAATTGACAATCTTTCCATGACTGTCCGAAACTCT
>JAIKVQ010000207.1 GCA_024685565.1 Bacillota bacterium | reverse complement strand
CTGCATATTATATACTCCGCCAACAAGTCCGTCCGCTTTGACTCTGAAACGGAAGGGGACATCTTTTACTCCGAGAAAACGAAGCTCATCATCTGTATAAACGGAAAAATCCGCATAAGACATTTTTGCAAAAAGCTCATCCTTTACAATCTGACCTATTGTATCAAGATTAACTCTGTTATGTTTGAAAAAATCATCATTTAAGTAAAATGCAGGGCGGGCGCCGCCATAATTCTTACCGCTGTTTCCCTTTACCTTTCCTATATCGCCTACATATTTACTGGTTCCTGCATCATTGACTGACCACAGAATACTTTTTGCATTACCTCCATCACCGGTACGAAGCCACCAGCCATATATGGGGATACTGTCCACAATTCCAAACCGTCTGTAATATTGCTTCCATTCGGTTGCGGAAAGAAAGGCTATTTTTGCCGTAACATCATATGCGTCAGGCGCATTGCCGTCTTTTGCACCAGGCTCTATCCTATATGTATGTTCATCTATATAATCGAGCATTTCCACAGGCAGCTTATTACTGTCATTTTTATCTATACTCAAAAAATCATTGTTAAGCCAATACGCAATATTATTTCTATCTTCAATATCAAATTTTTGTGTTCCGTCCGGATCATACTGTGTCCATTTATAATGCTCTTTTGCCAATATATAATTTGTTCCGTCTCCGCTTTCAAGCAAGATGAAGGTTTTATTGTTTCCCTCTACCTGAAAAGTGTATTCCGGCGGCGTATTAACCCAATAATCAGCCCTTCTTGATATATTGGATATTGACGCGTCATACTCTGCCTTTGCAGGGAAAGAATACAAAAGCATAATACTTGCTAAAACACCACATAAAAGCCTTGGTTTTATTTTCGTCATACCAAATTTCTCCTTTAAATATCGGAAAGGTAAATACTGTTCATTTTTTCAAGCGAATCCCACACCATAACGCTTGCCGTAGAAACAGGAATCGAGCCTAACGAAAGGCTATCCATAGTTACCGTCTGATTAGCAGGTATAACTACTTTTACTGCATAACAGCCTATCAAGTTATTATCCTCATCAAACGCAGAAGCCATAACCGTAACAGTTTCATCTGTATCCATCGTAAGATTTTTTAATGTTATCTTTATTTTTTTATTGCTTCGGCTACATTCTGTTACAATTACTTTTGCCTTTTCTCTGATAAGTACCGGCTTAGTACGGAAAAAATCACCGTTAATTCCGTTTTTATCGTATGGAGTTACATAAAATGTAAGATATTTCCCTAAATCGTCATCAGAAATTGTGTATTCCTTACTATTTGTTAAAACATTTGTATAAGCTTCATTCGGTGTATTGCTTACAGAAAAACCGTAACTGCTGTTACCTTCTTCTACACCGTTTTCAGAAGACCATACATAATTGCATTTTACCGTTGCTCCGGCAGCAAAGTTTCCTTCAAAGCCAACATCACTTATAATCGGCTTTTTAATTGTTCCGCTTGCTATAAGCTCATCTTTTGTATAAATATTTTCAAGTGCACTTAATCCGCAGGCTGCAATCGTTTCTTTCACCTTTGCTCCTGCTTTTGCCAAATCAATTTTTGTTGTTGAAAAGAAGTCTGCGCTTAAGTGAAATGTCGGACGAATATGGTAATTAGCATCCTTAGGACTTACTCTGCCGTATAATCTTCCCATTGGCTGTGATCCATTATCAGCACCGCCGTTTTTACAGGAGGCAAATACCCTATTCCCCGATATTGTACGGAGCCACCAGCCTTCCCAGCTGTTTGGATTTGACCCACTGTAATCGGAAAGCCAAAGTCCGAACCTTCCAAAATACCCGATATATTCCGAATAACTCAAAAGTCCGACCTTTAATGTTCTTTTTTCACCGCTGTAGGCACTGCTATCGCCCTCAAATGTCCATTCTTCTTCGGTTATTTGACTTTTGACAGCATCAGGCAGTTTATTCCCTGACAGAAAATCGTTATTAAGCCAATATGCAATATTGTTTGTATCCAATGGATCAAATTGAATACCGACAACATCGCCCTCGTCCTCATCAAATTTCATTTTTCCCTGTGCCGTTTCCATCATTACATAATACTCACCGTTCCAAAGTCTGTCTAAAAGTATGAATTTGACACCATTTACCTCAAAGATGTATTCCGAAGGTGTATCGTGATATTCAGCACTTTGTTCCTTAGTTATTGCAGGAGATGCGCCTGTGCCTTTCATAGGATATGTATTTATATAGTGCTTTGCCTTAACAGGCTTTCCTATGGAATTCCCATTTTTATCGTAAGGCGTAACTTCAAAATTAAGCCACCAGCCCAAGGGCATCTGAGAAGTTATTTTAATGCTGTTTTTTGTCTCCCAAGGAAGGATATATTCCTCTCCCGTCAAGTCATTCTCTAAATACCACTGATACTTATATGACGCCGGCTTAATTTCGCTTACAACACTTATCTTTGGCGCTACCGTAAGTCCTGTACGACTATCGCTATTAGTCCCCGGCCACGCTTCTATCTCTATATCTGTCTCTTCCCAATCAGTAAGTAGCTCTTTAACTTTTGCGCCGGGATTTTTCACTTTCACATTTTCAAAGAAATCTGCGCTTAAGTGAAATGTCGGACGAATATGGTAGTTGCCATCCGTGGGTCTTACTCTGCTGTATAATCTTCCCATAGGCTGTGATCCGTTATCGGCACCGCCGTTCTTACAGGAGGCTATTACTCTTGTTCCGGATACCGTGCGAAGCCACCAGCCCTCCCAGCTGTTTGGATTTGACGCATCGTAG
>JAIKVQ010000183.1 GCA_024685565.1 Bacillota bacterium | reverse complement strand
GAGTCACTAGTGCTACCTTTACACCATCCCGCTATAAATTGTGGTGCGAGGGACGAGACTTGAACTCGCAAGGTAAGAACCACACGCCCCTCAAACGTGCGCGTCTGCCGATTCCGCCACCCTCGCATTCCGCAACTATGTTATTGTAGCAAATAAATTTACTTTTGTCAATAACTATTTTAATTTTTTTATGTTCATAACTTAAAAAGTTTATAATTTCATATTTTCTGATTTTATGCAACATTTTAAGACTTTAAGAATTTCTATAATAAAATACTGTTGATTATATTTCAAATGCGATTATCTTACAACTCTTTTATATAATATCGCATTATGATCTTATGTGTTAAAATAAATTTTATGGGAGGGGTAATGATGGATGCTTTGCAACGTATTAAGGATTTATTGGATCAATATCAATGGAGCGCCTATAAACTATGTGTAAAATCGGGACTTCCGCAGTCCACTCTTGCAAATATGTTTGCAAGAAACAATCTTCCTACACTGCAAACCCTCGAAATGATATGCAAGGGTTTTGGAATAAGTCTGGCTCAGTTCTTTAATTATGAAGAAAATGATGATATTTTACAGAAACAGAATGATTTTCTGGTAAAATACAACCGATTGACAGATGAACAGAAAAAAATCGTACTTGATGTTATGGATAATATGAAGTAATATTGGTGATTTAAATGAACGTAGACAGTATTATCTATCAAAACCTTGAACATCTGCTTGAAAAGAACGGCATTACCGAGCGTCAATGTGTTGTTACTTGCGGGCTTAATCTGAACTATTTCGTGAATTACAGGAAAGGCAGGACAAAGCACTTTAAAATTCACGATTTGATGGTTCTTGCAGACTTTTTTGACGTTGACATAAACTATTTATGCAGTTTTAAAAACACGCGTGACGAATTCTTTGTACCAAAATACAAATTGAAACAATGTGATGAAAAAATGCTGCTTGCCGCTTTTAAAAGATTAGACGCGGTAGGGCGGATAATTGTTGCAGACTCTATAAATGCCGAGATTGAAAACTCAAAACAAAGAAAAAAGCAAGGAAAATAACTGTTTTTTCTTGCTTTTTTCTTTGTTATATGATACAATTACCTTATATATGATAAGTTGGAGGGGTAGGTATGGATATCACAGACGCTATACTTAAAAGCGGTCAGGACAAAATGCGCATAATCCAGGAACTTGTGCCGGGAAAACAGATAACTATTGCACATATCATAGCAAGTCCTGATGATATTCTTTATAAAAAGCTTGGGCTTAATCCCGAAATTGACTATAATCACGCATCTATCGGCATTATGACCATGTCACCCGCTGAAACTGCGGTTATTGCCGCCGATATTGCTATGAAAGCGGGAGATGTGGATCTTGGCTTTGTTGACCGTTTCAGCGGCACTCTTATTATTACAGGCACTGTATCAAATACCGAGGCAGCAGTCGGTGCTGTATGTGATTATGCAAAAAACAAGCTCGGTTTTGCTGTCTGCGACATTACAAAAACCTGATGAAAAAGATCATCTTTGTCGGAAGGTCGGGCAGCGGTAAGACTACCCTTACTCAAGCCTTAAATCATGAAAAAATAGAGTATAAAAAAACGCAGTATGTAGCCCACTCATATCTTTTGGTTGATACCCCGGGAGAATATGCCCAAACCAGGAATTTAGGCGCGGCGCTTGCCATGTACACCTTTGAGGTTCAGGTTGTGGGACTTGTCTTGAGCGCAGATGAGCCATATTCCATTTTTTCCCCCTGCTGTGCCGTACTTGCCAACAGACCTGTTATAGGGATTGTGACAAAAACAGACAAATCCGGCGCAAATCCCAAAAGAGCAGAGTACTGGCTAAAACTTGCAGGCTGTGAAAAAGTATTTTTCACCTCATCATATAATGGCGAGGGAATTGATGAAATATTGGAATACTTAAAATAAATTCAGAAAGGATATACGCTTATGGACTTTAATAATGATACTATGAAAATCAATATTGGTGCTGAAAAATCAAACGAAGTACACGATATTTTGGCAGCAGTTTATGATGCTCTTCAAATCAAGGGCTACGACCCTATAAGTCAGATTGTTGGCTATATTCTGTCTGACGACCCGACATATATTACCAGTTATAACGGCGCAAGAAGTCTTATTGTACGCGTTGAACGCGACGAACTTTTGGAAGAGCTTGTAAAAAATTATATTAAACATCTTTAACGGGAGGTTTTAATATGATAGATTTTCACTCTCACTTTCTGCCAAAAGTTGACGATGGCGCAAAAAACCTTGACGAGAGCCTTGAAATGCTACGCATTTCAAAAAAGTCAGGCGTGGATACTATAGTTTCCACATCACACTGCTATGCTTTCAGCGGTAATCGCGACATTCAAAACTTTCTTGAAAGGCGAAAATCTGCATATTCTCAGGTTTTAAATGCAATAGAAAGCGATGCCGAGTCTTATCCTGATATTGTTCTCGGATGCGAGGTACATTTAGTGCCAAATTTGAGCACTTTCCCCAATCTTCCGCAGCTTTGTATAGAAAATACCAATTATATTTTACTTGAAATGCCTTCCTCCGATTGGAAAGATGAGGACTTTGAGGAAATATACCAAATAACAAAGATCGGGCTAATGCCTGTAATAGCGCATATCGACCGATATTTTGACATGGAAGACAAATTTGCCGACCTGTTTTCTTTAAATCTTTTGTTTCAGGCAAATGCCGAGTCCTTTCTATCCCGCGATTCAAGGCGCAAGCTGTATGGACTTATTAAAAATGATGCTTTGCACCTAATCGGAAGCGATATGCACAACACCGATTCAAGACCGCCAAATCTTGCAAAGGCTTATGCTGTAATCGAAAACAAGTTTGGAAAAATCTACACAGATTATCTTAGTTTTGCATCACAAAGGGTTATGAACAATGAACTTGTGCCTACGCCAAGACTTCCAAAATTGGGTTTAATAAAAAAACTGACACTTTAAAAGCAGTATTTGATTAGCTGAAATCAAATACTGCTTTCCCATTTTCAAGCTTTAGTTTTGCAGAAAATTCTTTTCCCGTTCTTTTCGAGATGAATCCGTCTATTTTGTAACTCTCACCGTCTTTAAGCAACTTTCTTACATTTGTTATAGAAACCGTTCTTCCTAAAATCACATTATTCACCGAAAATTTGCACCCATCTCGGTAACCCGTACAACCATATCCGAACCGCGTTCTTACAACATCTTTTCCGCAAACGGGGCATTTCCCTGCAATATCGCCGACAAATCCGTCATCGGTGTCCGCCTCTGGCGGTACCTCTTCTTTTTTAAAAGCACGTTTTATCTCTTCCTCCGCAAGAGCTGTACTGTCCGTTATCGCAATTTCTCCTCGGTACACCCGCTTTAATGCTTTGCCGAACTCCGAGGTCTTATACTTATCCATTGTGATGCCCATGCGTGCAAGGGATTCTATTAGGAA
>JAIKVQ010000098.1 GCA_024685565.1 Bacillota bacterium | reverse complement strand
TCAACCGCATCTATAAAGGTTTCTGCGTCAAATACCTGTGAGCCTACATGACAATGATACCCTGAAAGTTCTATATTTTCGTAAGCCAATGCCTTTTCGGCAAAATCATACGCCTGACCTGTTGCGATTGCAACACCAAATTTTGAGTCTACATTACCTGTCGCAATTTTTTTGTTTGTATGTGTATCTATACCAGGGGTTATACGAAGAAGTACCTTTTGCATTTTCCCCTGTTTTTTAGCCTCAGCATCTATTTTTTCAAGTTCCTCAAAAGAATCCGCAACAAAGTATCCAATATTATTCTTTATCGCAAATTCTATTTCCTCTTCCGTTTTGTTGTTGCCGTGGAAAAAGGCATTTTTCACATCATATCCTGCCGAAATTGCTGTGTATATCTCGCCGATGGATACCACATCAACGCCTATCCCCTCTTCCTCCGCTATACGGTAAATACGTTTAAAGCTTGCCGCTTTTGATGCATAAATCGGAACAGAGCCGCTGCCAAAATGTTTTTTCATGGCATTTTTATAAATTCTCATCTTCTCACGGATTTTGTCCTCGTCCATAAGATAAAGAGGAGTACCGTACTTTTTTGCAAGCTCGGTTGTATCAAAGCCCGCAAAGGTTAAATTCCCTTTTTCATTTGTGTCAATGTTGTTGCAAATCTGCATTTTTTTATCCCCCTACCGATAAAATTATAGTTTCAAAGCCTGTCTTTTATGTATACACATAAAAAAATGACAGTCTTTGGCAAGGCTATCATTAAATGTCCCGTTAAAAAGGAATACCGATAGCTCTCCGTGCTATTTTGCACGACAACACGGTAAATCTTATTTCACCGTGCCGGATGCAGCTTTTGACATAGCTGTCCTCGGCACCGACACCTTTCGCATACAGCATCGCTTTGTCAGAGCTTATCCGCTGTATATTACTTATTGCCAAGTGCGACCTCTACCAAATTGCTATTGATTATAGCACACTTTTTTCGGTATGTCAACACTTATCGTCAATTTTAGGATTTTTTTTAAATTTTATGAGAATATATTCACTTCCTATTGCCACAACCTCCTCCCATGATACCGTAATCCCCTTAAAATCGTGCAAAAGCCCCGAGAATCCGTTTTTAGGTATGCTTACTGAAAGAATTTTTCCGCTGTCAAAATCTATATCCATATCTCGAATGTATCCGATTTGCTCAGCTGTATCGACATCAATCACCTTTTTTTGTCTTAAATCAAGATTTTTCCGCACAAAATCGCCCCCTAAAAGTTTCTGTTTTATATTATGCGGAAGAATTTGCATTTATTTTAAATATGTGTTATACTTTTTGCATAATGAGTTGAAAGGTATATTTTTATGGACAGTCTTAAACCAATTAAGAGTATAAATGTTAAATCAGCAGGAAATTCATGCCAGATACGGTTCGGCGATCTTTCAGGCGATGGGCGTATGGATTTTTTATTGATAAAACCTGACCGTGTTCAGGATGAGCGCTATTTTGCACACAGTGTAGCATGTGCAACTGCCTTTTCAGCGGACGGCGAGCTTTTATGGCAGGCAGGCGATGCAGAATATGACTCCCTGGCTGTAAAATGTGATATTCCGGCACAGATTTACGATATTGACCGCGACGGAAAAAACGAAGTTATTCTCATAATGAACGGAGAAATTTTGATTTTAGACGGAAAAAGCGGTGATATTAAGAAAATAGCCTCTCTCCCCGACAAATTTGCCTGTGACAGCATTACAATAGCCGACTTAGAGGGTACAGGTTATTCCCAAAACATTCTTATAAAGAATAAATTCAGCAAAATGTGGGCGCTTGACCTTAACTTAAATGTTATATGGAGTTTTGAAGGAAATCTTGGTCATACCCCCTTCGTTTATGATTTAAACGGCGACGGCAAGGAAGAAATTATTGCAGGCTACAACGTTTTATCAAGTGAAGGCGAGCTTTTATGGAAAGCGGATATGCCTGCACATGCCAATTCAGTTTGCGCCTGCACATTTGATGATGACAAATTACCCACAGTAATATTCTGCGGTCCGTTTGTCCGCGC
>JAIKVQ010000034.1 GCA_024685565.1 Bacillota bacterium | reverse complement strand
CATTTCGGCAGGTTCTACATATCCGAATCCGTCAATATACACCTTGTTATCGGTAGATTGGTTGTTTTGTGTAGTATTTTGCTTTACTTGAGTAGTTGCCTTGAGGTTGGTTTTAGTCTGTTTCTTTGCAGGTTCATTCTTCGGCAATTCTGGAGTCTGCACAAATTCGCATTCTGATTGGACATTTTCTTGCTTTGATTCCTTTAATCTTCTTATCTCATCTCTCTCGCAATATGTGAATGACACGGCGGTATTATCTTTCTTTTTGACAGTAGGGCTATATGCCTGATTTCCTGCTGTCAATGCGATTAGGATAATAATTCGGATAAGTTTTATTTTTTTCATATAGATTGCATTCCTTTTTTGTTTACAAACTACCACATAATAAACAGAAAATCCAGTAAAATGAATAACTTTGACATAAGTAATAACAAGATGATGATAAAATACTGAATTACTGACAAAAGGAAAAGATATGTCCATTGTTTTTGAACAAATCCATTGACAAAAGAAATTGATAGAGTTAATATTTCCAAAAACTATTATGCAGGAGGGAATGTATGACTGAATTTAACACAGATGTATATGCAGATGAAGATGTTGCGAAAGTAACAAAGAGTGTTAATGAGTATGAAAGGCGTAATTTTGTTAATCTTATAAGGCATTTTTTGGATATGCCGATTGAGCCGAGAATATGTATCATATATGGGCTTCAAGGAACGGGCAAAACAACAGCAATTTTTCAGGCAATACAAGATATGACCGAAAATGAACGCAAACAAGCGGTATATATAACGGCAAAGCCTGATAATACAACGGACGACCTTTGTAAAGACCTGCATATACTTTATGATATGGGCAGAAAAATCATCTTCATCGAGGAAATAACCGAAATAAAGGATTTTATAGATTCAAGTGCGCTTTTATCAGACATATATGCTGCTATGGGTATGAAAATAATAGTTACAGGTGATGATTCGTTCAGCTTTTGGCTTGCAGAAAATGACCAATTATATGACAGAGCTTATGAAATTCACACAACACCTATGCCAATTGAAGAATATGCGCGAATTATCTGTAAAGAGGATATAGATGAATATATAAAATACGGCGGATTACTTGGCGAAAAATCAGAATATGAAAATGCCATACAGGATTATGTTGATAACGCGGTAATCAAGAATATGCAGTATTCGGTTAGTTGCTGTAAATATGGCATAATACCGAAATATATAAATGATTTGCATAAAGAAAACAAGCTAGAAGATGAGTTGAAAAGATTTATATATAATCTAAACTGTGAGTTCCTGCTTGATGTAATCACCAAAGATGTAGGGGTAAATGACATTCCCGTAGATGATTTGAAAAAGACACAGGAAACACTAATGGTAGAAGATATAAAAAGATGCCTTAAAGAAATGAATTTCATCTATCCCGTCGAATGCTATAATGCAGAGTCAGGCGAGACGGCTGATTTCTTCATATTTACACAGCCCTGTGTGCGTTATCATCAGGTATGTGACATTTTGCATTCTTTGATAAATGAACAAGCTGACACATATAGCTACATAATAGACAGAATAAAAAGAAGAATCTTTGCTGATAGCGTAATTATGGAAGCGAAAAAAAACTTAAGCAGAGAAAGGTATTATGTATGTAAGCTTAATTTTCCTGACGGAGCCTTTGATATGGTGATATATGACCATAATAATTATGAAAGCGGATTATATACCGTAAATTTCGGAACAGATACCTGCCTTACAAATTCTGAAAAGTGTGCGGTAGCAGAATGGCGGTATAAACAGGTTATAAGGAATACCGCACTCTATCTCGGAAACAGTTATGTTGCAGAGAATGGAATTGAATACAAAAATATATGGGAATTCCTAAAAGAATTGACGGAAGGATTTGAACTGTAAGCTAAAATTTGCACATATAATTTCATATTATTTAGGTTTTAAGAATGCTTATACTTGTGTTTTGTCATAATATGCGTTAAAATGAATATGAAAATGAGATGCATATGGCAGGATATACCTCATTTGTTATAAGAATAATAGCAGCAAAAGAAGGGATTTGATAATTTGGTTTATGTGCTTTCAGACATACACGGAAACTTAAAAAACTTCAATTCCATTATGGCGCAAATCAACCTTCAGGAAACGGATACGCTTTATGTGCTCGGTGATGTAATTGACAGACACCCTGATGGGATAAAAATTCTGCGTAAAATAATGAGTGCACCAAATATCAAAATGCTGCTTGGCAATCATGAATATATGATGCTTAATGCGATTGATGTAGACGGTATCATTGATTATCGGGCGTGTTCGTTGTGGTATTATAACGGTGGAGACTGTACGCACAAATACATAAAACACATACGAAAAAATATCCGCAAAGAGATATTTGATTATATCAAATCGCTGCCGCTTAATATTGACATTGAGGTTGGCGGCAAAAAGTACAAGCTCGTACACGGCTATCCAAAGGATTATTATGTCAAAGATGATATTGATTATCGCTCCGAGACATATTTTACAGTATGGAAACGCATAGAGTACGGAGAGGTTTTGGATGTAGATTATACATTAATATTTGGACATACGCCGACAAAATACTACCAACTTGCAAAGCCTTTAGAAGTTTGGTTCGGCGGGAGTCTTATCGGAATTGATTGCGGGAGCGGCTTCCCTGATTATTTAAAATCTCAAGGAAGGCTTGCTTGTCTGCGCCTTGATGATATGAAGGTGTTTTATTCAGAATAAGCAAAAGGATGGTGATTACAATTGAACAAGGTGTTTTTTACTGCGGATATGCACTTCGGACATGAAAATGTCATCGGGTTTGACGATAGACCCTTTGCGTCAGCTGATGAAATGGACAGCGAATTGATAAAGAGATGGAATAACAAGGTTGGAAAAGGCGACCTTGTATATGTGCTTGGGGATATGATTTGGAAATCCCGGAATAATGATGCCGAATCCATTATTAAAAGCCTTAACGGTCAAATAATCCTTATTAAAGGTAATCATGACCGTTTTATAAGCAATGCAAAAGCAAAAAATGCGCTTGCGGGAATAAAGGATTTAGACGATATTACCGTGAAACTTGAGGACGGGACAACCAGAAGATGCATTTTGAGCCACTACTTTATGCCCTTTTATAACTGCCATCATTTTAAGGCTATACACCTTCACGGACATTCGCACAATACCGAGGAGGCAAAGGTCGAGCTTGAAATTGCAGAGCAGCTCAATGAAAAAGGTTTTATTAACGAAATATACAATGTTGGCTGTATGCATTGGAATTATGAGCCTGTCACACTTGATGAAATACTAAAAACAGCAAGTCAAAAGGAATTGCAGTAGAGGCAGGTATTTTTTTCTTTTGTTCTTTAGGGATTATGTATAATTTAAATAATATTTTTATATAATATAAATGAGCTAATTTTATCAAATTACTTGACTTTTAGTCATATTTGATGTATAATAGCTTCAGTGATCGAGTTGCAGGATCCTGCGAGGACTGCAACCAAGGGGATTCCTGCGGGAATCCCTTTACTTAATTGTGGAGGCTATTATGTCACAATCATTTTTAACTTATGAACAGCTTATTGATAAACTTGAAAATGAAAAGAATTTGGTTATATCAAACAGGCAGTCTGCAATATCTGTACTTAAAAAGATAGGGTACTTCGCACTAATAGGAGGATATAAGGAATTATTCAAGAATCCTACAACGAAGAAATATAATGATGGAACCCGTTTTGAAGATATTGTTGCATTATATAAATTTGATGAAAATTTAAGAGAACTTTTTCTCAAATGCATTTTGAAAATTGAGAGACATCTTCGCTCAACTATATCGTATTATTTTTGCGAAAAATACGGAGAAAACCAATCTTTTTATCTTGATGCAAATAATTTTTCTATTTATCCAAAATTTCAAGCAGATGTTCAAAGGCTTATAGGTGAACTCAATAACTTGGCAACCAAAAATAATGATTATGCCTATATCAATTATCATAGAAAATTTTATAATAATGTTCCGCTTTGGGTATTATTCAATGGAGTTTCATTTGGAGTGCTTTCTAAGTTTTATATACTTATGACTCAGGATCTGCAATTTAAGGTCAGTCGGGAATTTAAGCAATTATCCGAGAAACAACTTGGGCAACTTTTAAGTGTAGTTACGAAATTTAGAAATGTATGTGCACATAATGAAAGACTTTTTTCTTATAAGACTAAGAATACAATTCCAAATCTTCCTGTGCATAAAATGCTAAACATAAATAAAAAAGGAAATACATATTCAAAAGGACTTCGGGATTTGTTTGCTATTGTTGTTGCGTTCAAATATTTACTTTCAGAAGAAGAATTTGATAAGTTTAAGGATAGCTTGTCAAACACCATTGAGCATTTTTCTGAAACGGCAAAGACCCCCAATAAACAGGAAGTTCTTAAAGCAATGGGATTTCCAAAGAATTGGTATGATATTTAAAAATTTTCAATAGCATCAATAAAGCATCAAAGAGTGTGAGGATTGCGGGAGAGGATTGAAAGAATGTCCAACCTGTGCGGAAAGTTTGGCGGATTGCCGAAACAATCGATTACCTCCAAAACCGCGTGCCCAAGGTTCGAGTCCTTGTACCCCTGCCATAGCAAAAGCGCCGTATCTCGTATGAAATACGGCGTTTTTGTGTACTTTTTTTGAATTTGTATGTAGATGTATTTAGACACATTTAGTAATATTTATTTGCATCTATTTCGCCGTCAAATCGTCGGCGGATAGGTCGGCGAGAGAGATTAAGGCTTTTTTATCAAACAGTCATTAATCTGCACATATTGACCCTTTTTTAATTCAATATAATTATCCCCATAGAAAAAATCATTTGCTACTATTTCGCCATAAGGAATATTATATATTGCGTAGTATCCAGAACTAACCGTTAATAATTTATATCTTCCTGCTTCAATATCCTTTCCGACTTTAAACATTCCTGTTACATATCCATTATCAACAGCATCAAACACTAAATCATCAGTATAATTTATAGCGTAACAATTTATCAGTTCTAAAAATGTGTTTTTCTTTAATTCTACATATGTATTTCCACCAAAGTTATCATTTGTCAATATTGAGCGACCATTTGCATCAGATGTTATTGCAAAATATCCGTTTTTTGTTTCGGAAATTAAAATATACATTCCTTCGGGGATATCATCACCTACACAATATGTACCATTTCCGTATTTTACATTTGAAGACAATGATATATCGTCTTTTTGTTTGTCGTTATTGGCAGGCTGCTCTAATTCATTATAATCAATAGGATGTGAAACTATTGTCACTAACTTTGCATTGCCATCCCAATTAACATCACAGTTAAAAGCTTCGGCAATAAATCTAACAGGAATTAATGTTCTACCATCAATAATCATTGGTGCAGTATCCATTTGTACTTCTTTATAGTTTACATACATAATGTTGCTATTAATTTTTGTTTGCACCATACTAACCTCATTGTAAGCAGTAATTGTTTTTGTTTCGTCATCCCACGAAACAACTGCACCTAAACTCTCAAAAATTGCTCTTAAAGGTACCATTGTTCTTCCGCCTATCAGTCTTGGCGCAACATCAAAAGAAAGGAATTGATTATCAACTGATACCCTTATGTCATCCTCGGCAAAAGCACAATTTACCATTAATTGTGAAAAAATTAGAATAGCAACAAAAAAACTAATTACTTTATTTTTCATAGATTTCCTCCTAATATCATTAATAAACAGAATTATACAATGCTCAATTTATACAAATATTCAAGCATCCAGCTTGATTATACCATAAAAAAATCCATCTTTCAATACAAATTTTATTTTAGTAACATTATCACAAGATTTATAATAAAAACGGAATGTATATTGAAAAAAACAATAAAAATGGTATAATATAAAAAGATATATAATGTATAACTTTTTGGAAGAAATAAGGATATAGGAGGACAAAATATTATGATATGCTTGATAGAATGGTGTAATAGCAATCAGGGATTTTTATCTGCTGTACTATCTATTTTGACGGTGTCAGTATCACTTATTGTTATGTGGTGTTCAAATAGAAATGCCGCCACTATTTTAAAAAAACAGCAGAAGCAAGAAAAAGAAATTGAATTAAGACAAGAAGATATGCAAAGGCGACAAATAAAAGTTGATACATATCCATATAGATTAGAATGCTGGAAAACATTATATAGAATTAAGGATGTAGTTGAGATATTAAAGTTAGGCTTTGAGGAAAAGTTTTCTATGAAAAAGATTATAAAAATCTATATGATTTTTACAAAAGGCTTTTTGAAACAAGAAACTGTATGCCTGATACTATTATTCTTTCACTAAAACAAGCGCAAAGTGTATTTCCAGTTTCAACTTGGAAATGTGTTAATGATATAATATTAAAAAACTATTTGATCATTAATAACGCATTCGAAGGGTTTAATGCTTTTGAAACACTATTGGAAGAGGATCAAAAGCAGGCTGTTAAAACGGCAAAGCTATTAGAAATTGAAACGGCGGTAAAAAATATTTTACCAGAAATAAAAGGAATAATTTTAAAAGTTGATATAGATTTATGTATTGCAGATTTACATGAGGTGAGAGGGATATATAATGACGGGCTTAAATATGAAGACGATTTTGAAAAGGAGGTAAAAAATGATTAGTAAAGAAGAAATACTTGAATATACGAAAAAAAATAATGAAATTAAAGATTTATACGAAGATTACAAAAAAACAGAGTGCTTACTAAGGAATGGAAATGAGCCTGAATTAGAAAAGCATATGAAATCCATTTTTGCAAAGTATTTTGTAGAGGCTCAAATATATAATATTGTACATCCACAATTACCATCAACTGTGCAGCAAAACGCACTAAACTGTATGGATTTTTTGTTCACGAAGATTGAAGAAAAAATTGCTGAAATTGCAACTGTATAATGTTACTTGGTAGAGGGGCATTTTAGGTGCATATATTGTTCCTGAAACTCTCTTATAAAAACCAAAATCCTATGGTACGAAGTACCGATGGGCGAAGGGTGTGATGCCCTTATGGTGCGGCTTGCAAGGTTTATGTTTCGTTTCCGTCGCCGAAATGTCGGCGGATTTGGATCTTGATATGGGAGATTTGTTGAATTTGCTTGATTTTGTCAATCGGTTTTCAGCTTCTCCAAAACCGCGTGCCCAAGGTTCGAGTCCTTGTACCCCTGCCACGTCGGAGCAAAGTTCGCTTTGCTCCGTTTTTCTTTGCAGAAAAACATCCGCCCGCTGCCTTGCTCCTCCTTTTCCGAAAAAGGTCACGGCAAGTCGCTCGGCTCACTTGTAAACGCGTTCGCTGTCGCTTTGTTTCCTACCAACCTTTTTCGGTATTCGCTTGCAAGCGCGCAGGCATAACGCATCCACTTCGCTACCACTTTTTTTGCGATTTTTATTACTTGGTTTGAGCCGTTTTTATGTGTTTTGTTGTCTAACGAATTTTATGGGATTTTGCGTAAATGATGCTCATTTTGAGTATCAATTTTTCGTCTGGCGCGTTCCGTTTTCAAACATTCCGTCCAGTACAGCATCAAAAAAGCATCAATTTTGAAAAAAATATCGCCTTTTCGGGCGATATTTTACATATCAAATCCGTCTGTTATACCGTTTAATCTTGATGTATCTTTCTTGACATAGTATCTTTGACATAGGTAATAACAAGATGATGATAAAATGTTGCATTGCTGACAAAAGGAAAAGGGCTGACCATTGTTTTTTAATAAATCCATTGACAAAAGAAATCAACAGAGTTACTATTGAAAAAGCCTTGACAATTTGCGATTTTGTGGGTATAATATACATATACAATTTGCGATTTTGAGGTAATTCTGTAAAATAAATTTTGAGATTTTGAGGTGTAA
>JAIKVQ010000214.1 GCA_024685565.1 Bacillota bacterium | reverse complement strand
ATCTGATATGTTAGGACGGGTTGTGATTGCAGAGGCACAGTATCTGCATAACACAGAAAGGCCAATACATCACAGCATAAGAGAAGACAAATGGCGCGCTTTTCTCCCTGCTATAACATATATTACTCACAGCCTTGGACCATTAGTTTTTATGACCGGTGACGAATGTGTGTCTGTATGCGGTTTTGCCCCTGAATATAACCCATATAAAGAGGAACACCCTGCAGACCCAAATGGAATTGCAATTATAAGGACAAAAAGCGGCGCAATTTTCAAAATTTTGATAAGCTTCGGTGCTCATTCAAGATGTGTTCATAATTTTGCCCTGCATTGCGTTGAAGGCACACTTCAAACACAGTTTAATCTTGATAATTTTGACAATGAGGGTTGTGAAACAATAGCTCAACTACGAAAAGTTCCTCATATACCTGGCGATGATTATTTAAGAATACCGCTTGGACTCGGTTTTCCCAAATCAAAGCACAAAGGCGGACATGGCGGAGCGGATGCAGAAACAATAGGCTCTTTTGTTGATTCTTTGCTTAAAAACGAAAAACCCGCATTAGGATTTAAGGAAGGCTATAATATGAGTATGCCAGGTATCTTGGCGCAGGAATCCATATTAAACGGCAGTAAAGAAATAAAAATCCCTTCTATTGAGGAATTATTGAAATGATAATCAGTGTTTTCGTTGACTTTTAGTTTGTTTTTTGGTATGATTTAAGTGGAATCTTTGAAATGAGGGGGCTTAAATATGTCGTATGAATTGTTTTCAAGTGACGGAAAAATGATATTGCAGCTCAATGAGAAATTTAATAATACCCCTGACTTTGAAGAAAATATCAGCCCTCAAACTGAAATATTTTTTTTAGTTGATGGGCGCTGTAGATTTGAAATAGGTAATAAAACCATTATTGATGCCACAGGCGGAGATATTTTGTTCTTTAAGAGTCTGCGAAATCATCGTATTACGGAATATAACAAGCTCTTCCCTTTCAAAACCATTTCTATTAAATTTGATATGGTTGATTTCATTGTTGAAGATTTGAAGGCACTAAAAAAAGACGACATATCATCATTTCTCGTTGATGAAAACAACATTATAATTCGAAGTGACACTTCCTCGGCAGGAAAAATTCAAAACCTCATATTTGACATAAGAGATGAGCTTCAATCTATATGCTATGGAAGCGAATCGGTAATCCGTTCACAAATACTGCTGGTTTTATCTTTAGCATTTCGATTCTTTAACAGTAAGGATATGGTTAAAGTAAAGCCAATGCCTCATGCAGACGATATAAAGCGCACAATGAAATATATAAATGAAAATCTGGACAAAGACTTAAAGCTTGAAGACCTTGCAAGAATTGCACGCATGAATCGTTCATATTATACAACCATGTTCAAAAAAATAACAGGTATGACCACTTGGGAATATATCTTGAATTTGCGTGTTGAAAGTGCTACTGCTATGCTTTTGGAAAACCGCCACAGCTTAAACATAAATGATATTTCAGAAAAATGCGGATTTAACAGTATGGCTCATTTTAACAAAACCTTTAAGACTTTTACGGGAAAAACACCTACTGAATTCAAAAATCATGTGGATAAATCCTGCTTTTCCGAATAAATTTTTCTTAAATTTTTGTTCCTGAAAAAACATAGACGACATTTTTGTCGTCTATGTTTTTTTATCCTTTAACAGAACCTATCATAACACCTTTTACAAGATGTTTTTGTATAAGCGGATATATAAGAAGTATCGGCACTGTTGAAACGATTATAACTGCATATTTTATCGTTTCTCCAAGCGTCTGGCTGTCGCCGCCGGTGTCGCCTGCCATTACCGTACCTTCTATCAATATTCGTCTTAATACTACCTGAAGCGGCCATTTTGTTCTGTCGCCTGTTATGTATATGAACGCCTGGAACCATGAATTCCAATGGCCTACTGCATAGTACATTATGACAACCACGATTGTCGGTATACAGGTCGGTACAACTACCCGCCACAATATTACAAAGTCGTTTGCTCCGTCGATTTCCGCCGCTTCTGACAAGCTTTTCGGAATTACCGTCATTGCAGAGCGTATAACGATCATGTTATATGTACTTATTGCTGTTGGCAGAATAACTGACCAGATAGAGTCTAACAGCCCAACTCCCTTTACTACCATATATGTCGGTATCATACCGCCGCTAAAGAACATTGTTACAAGTACGAATTTAGTGAAAAGTTTTCGTCCTGGAAGCTCCTGAACGCTCATAAAATATGCGCCGAAGAGTGACAGTACCATATTTATTGCCGTTCCTACAACAACGACAAACATAGTGTTTAGGTAACCTCTCCATATCATGGGATATTCTAAAACATATTTGTATGCACGAACATTTGCCTTTATCGGATACAAAAGTATTTTATCTGCATTTATTATCATTTCGTTGGCATCGGAAAACGACGCAACCAACACATAATACATGGGATAAAGCATGCAAAGGGATACAAGCGTCAAAAATGCATAGTTAAATACATCAAAAACTTTTTCACCAAATGATGTTTCGATTTTGTTTTTATATTTATTCTGTATCATAGCTGTATCACCTACCATAAGCTCGTTTCGCTGACTCGTCTTGAGATTGTGTTTGCGGCAACCAGGAACATTACATTCACTAACGAATTTACAAGTCCTACCGCCGAACCATAGCTCCAATTTTGCTCCTGCAAGCCCTTTCTGTATACATAAGAGGATATAACATCTGCCGTTTCATAGGTGGCAGAATTATAAAGAAGAATTACCTTCTCACTTCCGACAGAAAGGAGCGCGCCCATTCTTATAATGAAGAGCAGTATTATAGTCGGGGCGATACTTGGCAGAGTTATATGTATAAGCTGACGCCACCTGCCGCCTCCGTCTATTTTACATGCCTCATACAGCTGGACATCTATTCCGCACAATGCTGCCATGTAGATAATTGAACTCCAGCCGACCTCTTTCCATGTACCTGAAAAGACATAAATCGGTTTGAAATATGCAGGGTTCATAAGAAGAGGCTCTCTTTTGCCGCCGAAAAGGGCAATTAAGTTAGTAATAATACCCTCCGACATAGTGAAGCTTCTTATCATACCGCACACAACGACAAGCGAAATGAAGTGCGGAAAATAAGTCAAAGTTGTTGAAACTGTTTTAAATTTCTTGCTTCTTACCTCGTTAAACAAAAGCGCAAGTATTATAGGCATCGGAAAGTTTATGACAAGATCCATAAAGCTTATCATTACCGTATTTCTTACAATACGCGGAAAATACATATTTGTAAAAAATTGCTTAAAATACTTAAAGCCTACCCATCGGCTACCCAAAAAGCCCTTTACGGGAGAATAATCTTTAAAGGATATTATTATACCAAACATGGGTAAATAGCAGAATATTATATAATACAAAACAACAGGTATTATCATATAGTACGCATATTTATGGTTTAAAATTGCTTTTTTATATGATTTATTCTTTGCTTTCATGAGTTGAAAATTCTCCTTTTATCTTGCCATATATCTGTCGTATGCTGACTGCCTTATTGCAATCACCTTATCTATACCCATTTTCTTCAATTCTTCTACATAGCTGTCAAATTCCTCTATAGGCTTTTTGCCAAGTATGAATTTTGTAGTAGTTTCCTGAACAAATGTATTGATATCTGCCCAAATTTCGCTGTTTATCTCATTCTCTTCATCATTCATGGATATATGTGGTAAAATATGGTTTCTCATATTTGTATCTGCCCATAAATCTATCGCATCTTTTTGCTGCTGATAGGACAGTCTCTGCTGATACATTCTCAAATCCTGGATACACGGAGCATGGTCTATTGACATAATGTATCTCTTTAAGCTTGCTGTAATGTCGCCTTTATCGTAATTATACATTGCTTCGGTATACTTTGGTTCTCCGTCAACCATTTCATAGCTTTCGCCCTCGATACCAAAGTTATAAAGAAGATGTCCTGCTTCGCTGTAAGCATAGTCAAGAACCTTTACGGCAAGCTCAACATTTTTACACTGTGTTGTTATTGCAACACCGCTGTTCTGATTGTAAATCGTTTCTGCTGTACCGAATTCGGGCTTTTGTCCCTTTTTAAGCACAGGATATTTTGCACCAACCAAATCAAAATTCGGGTCCTTTGCCTTTCCGGCAGCAAGGGATACACCCATAACTCCGCCGCACTCGCCGGCAGCCGCGCCGACATTGCCTGCTGACAATTTTCCGGTTAATAACTGTCTTGTTACTGTACCGTAGTCGGGGTCTATAAGTCCCTCGGTATACCATCTGTTCATAGTTGTGAGGTACTCTTTAAAGCCCTTTTGCATAGGTCCAAACTCAACTTTCCCTTTGTTAAGATAGAATGAGTTTGTTACATTGTATGCAGCCATTACAGGCTCACAGTCTGCACCCGCAAAGGATAGAGGTATTTTTACTCCGTTATCCTTCATAACAGTGAGTGCATTTTCCCATTCATCAATGGTTTCCGGCATATCAAGATTGAACTTGTCAAGCAAATCCTGTCTTGCCATCATTCCTCTGAATACGGTCAGCTTTTCATCGCCGCGCAGGAATGGGAATACATAATATTGACCGCTGTCGGTTTTCAAATCTCTTGCAACATCCGGGTGTTCGTCAAGATATTTTTTTAGGTTAGGCGCCCATTTATTTATCGCGTCTGTCAAATCGATAATAACGCCATCGTTAATATACTTTTCAGGGCCGCCCTTTACATTATACCAGTCATATTGAATAACGTCGGGTAAGTCGCCCGATGCAAGCATCAGGTAAAATGACTCGCCGACAACATCGAATTTGAAATCAATATCTACACCTGTTTGTTCAATAAGTCCCTTGAAAAATGGCTGCTGTTTATAGTCAAGATAATCAGAATGACTTGAAGTCCATGTTGTCCATGTCAATTTTTCGTCTGTATTTAGCGGATACTCCGTTCCGAGCGTGCCTTCAGACACCTCTCCGCCATTTCCCTTCTTGCCGCAGCTTGAAGCAGCCATCAGCATTGAAGCTGCCAGAACGCAAGATAATGCTCTTTTTAAAATACTATTCATTGTTTTTATTCCTTTCCTTTTTGTATTCTTTATATTTTACGGTTTAGTTAGACAGCTCGAAAATTTTATTTCCAATCGCTGTTCTGTCTGCCCAACCGTTCCATATATAAATTTTATATGTAACATCCTCGCCGTCTTCAAAGGTCACTGCGGGAGATACTACAGGAGTATTGCTGTTTGCGGTTAACAGCGCATCACAAGCCTTAATTTCTTCCATAATATCATTTCGGAATTTCGCTATTATTACCTGCACTGTTTTATTTTCGGTACTCTGCACATTTGCCGTAAACTTGATGCTTTCATTTTCCATTACAAATTCAGGCGTCGCAATACCTTCTTTGCCGCTTTCAAGTGGCGTTTCGAAGCTGAACTCGGCTTTATATTTACTTTGACCGAAGGTATAATATAATTCAACTTTATAGCTACAGCCCGCCTCAAGCGCATATGCCGGCTTTATAGGCAGCTTTCCGCTTTCTATGTCCCCTGCTTCAAATGAAACGGCCTTGCCTTCTGCAAACAGCTTCACATCGTCTATGCCGTCACTGTCGTCATTTTTTTTGCTGCCATTTTTCATGACGAGTGCAGATGTATTAAGCGCGAGCAAAATCTTATCTGCACCGGCGCCTGAAACCGTATCATACTCTTCTGAAGTTTCATTATATTTCAAATATTCAACTCCGGAAACCGACAGAAAACCAACTTTTTCGTATGTATTGAATTTATTGATTGCAACATAGGCATCTCCGCTTTCATATTTTGCAACCTCAATTCTTATAGCCGTAATTCCATCTAACTGATTTTTCAGGCTATAATTTTGGGCAACCGTCTCACCGTTTATTATCAGTGTATATTTGTTTGTTCGCAAATCTATTTCGGCACGCACTTCGTACCATTTATTCATCTCCATCGGCACATAATGCTCCGTAGTTCCGTCGCTGAAGGTTATTTTTCCCTCATAGAACATCGCCAAAGTATTACTTACGCTTCCGTTTTTTAAGGAGATAAATTCTCTGACTTTTGAATGTGTTGAATATACATTCGTTTCAAAAACCGCAATATCCTTTAGCGTAATATTCATGCCGAGCCAAGCCGTGCTGCCTCCTGATACAAGGTTCTCCGAGCCTATAAGCAAACAGTTGGCATGGTCTTCGTCAATAGGTGCATTTTTTATATACCTTACCGAGCCTGATGTCGTGTTTGTGCAGGCGGTAAGACCTTTAACCGATGCAGAGCCTTCGGTAATATTGATTTCTGCGTTTGAAAAATCAATTTCCGTTTTAGGCACAACGGTATATTTTGAAAGCTCTATCTGCACCTTTGTGGAATTCCAACCGTTATTACTATCTAATGCCAAGACCTCAACCGTATGTTTACCAAAGGTTACGCTTTCAGGCACTGTCCATTCAAGGCTTGAAGTGCTTGCCTCTTTGACCTTTGCGCCGTCAAGCTTTAAAATCACCTTCACTACCGTTCCGTCAGGGTCTTCTGCAGAGGCAACTATAGCATATCCGTACTCTAAAGCCTGATTTTCCGATACATTGAGCGTTATTTGCGGTAGTTTATTTTCGATTTTAAGCTGCAAAGATACAGTTTTTTCGTCTTCATCATCATCTATCGCAATAGCTTCAAGCTCATATTCACCAAATGCAGTACTATCCGTCACTGTCCATTCAAGGCTTGATGCACTTTCTTCTGCAACCTTATTTCCGCCAAGCTTTAAAATCACCTTTTCAACAGTTCCGTCAGAGTCTGTCGCTGAAAGAGTTATTTTATATCCACGGCTTACAGCGTCACCGTCTGACAGATTCAGCGTTATTTGCGGCAGTGCATTTTGCTTTACCGTAAAGTTTACAGTGTTACTCTGCACCATGCTGTTTCCGGTATCATAAACCTTTACATATGCACTGCTTTGACCTAATTCGGCAGTAAATGAGAAATCATCGCCGTCTGTTTTTGTTGCCTTAAGCTCGCCGTTTACATAAAGCTCTGCTTTTGTAACAGGATATGTACCGTCAGTGACATCAGATGTGATATTTATGGTTTTGCCTACAGTATATACCGTTCTATCCGCCGATATCGTGCATTGCGGCAGTATATAACCTGACTGAACGGTAGTGAAGCTTGTTACATAGTCGTCGTGCGACACTCCGAACACATCATTTCCTACCGCCACCGTCAGTTTATAGCTCTTCTGCGCGGAAAATCCCGAAGTGGGAGTTACGCATAAGCTATGCAAATCTGCCGTTTTTGATATAGCTACTGTTGCATAGTCCGAACTTCCGTTATCCTTAACCTCAAGCGTTACCGTTTTAGCGGAAAGGTTCGGGATTACAGTTCCGAAATCGACAGTGATATTCTCTATTGCCGAAGAGTCTACAGTAGAATTTTCATTTTCCGGTGCGGAAATTGGATTATATTCCGCACCGTCAATTCTTTCATACTTTGAAATGTACCACAACGAACTCATTTTTTTGTTGGAAAAATTGTTCCAAAACCGTAGCTTTATATTCTTCCCGGCATAAGCGCTTAAATTAACCGTTGCATCATCCACCACGCACTCGCCGTTAAGCCAAGCCTTTACAGGACTTGGAGATTTAGTCGAGTCAATAGCTATGGAAATATCAAAAAATGTATTATCTGCTATTACATCATCTTCTGTCACACTTCCGACCTTCAAGTTATTATTTTGAATTTGCATAAGCGTATATCCGCTGTCTGCCGCCGCATCGCATATTTGAATACGCTTAAAGCAACTATTTGAAGTATTTACTGCCATACGGAAGGAGAATACCTGCATACCTGTAAGAGAGAAGCTCTCGCTGTAAAGGTTAGCCTTCTCGCTCATTGTTGATGGTGCCGAGCTTGTATCTACTGAAAGCAATATACTTTTTTCACCAGAATATTCGGTTATTCCGACAGAAGCATAACTACCCACTTCGCCTAATGTCCAGCCCTGCGGAAGTTCATCTGTTATTTCATAATTTTTATATTCCAGCGCAAAGGCATTTGTTGTAAGAATTATAGAAATCACAAGTATGAACAATAAAACCTTTTTCATCTTTATAACCAAACCTTTCTGTGGCGCAAAACAGAAATGTTACAGCATTGTGTATCATCTCTGTTTTGCTGCCACTATTACCTCTTAATTGTCCGAATTTGTGCAGGATTTATTAGTTCCAATTATTCAAAGAGGTTACTGTCGG
Source organism: Bacillota bacterium (assembly GCA_024685565.1). Classification (GTDB taxonomy): domain Bacteria; phylum Bacillota; class Clostridia; order UBA1381; family UBA1381; genus UBA1738. Next base: position 4,279 of record JAIKVQ010000214.1, on the reverse strand, counting down.
AATAGAAGTGGGCGCTGACTGACCGGCTTCAAGTTCTACCATATAAACCGTTTGATTCAGAGTTCCTGATTTTCCTGTATACTTTATGGATAGTTTGCTTACGCCTTCGTTTGAGTTTTGTGTTTTTCCCTTTTCGATATTTTCAGCCCACTCGTCGGGGTTAGGTGAAGTCGAAAGTGCTTCTGCGGACATAGAAGTGAATGTGCCGCTACCGTCAATAATTCCAACCCATAAGCGTCTTCCGTCTTGTGTCAAAATAGCGCTCTTTTTATCACCGCTTATCTGTATACTTGCCTTTGTGTGCATAAACCAATAAAGTGTAGATGATGATTTTAGCGAAAGCTCATCTCTTACTATCATAGCGCCGTTTGCTTTATTGAGCATAATACCGCGCTTTACGCTGATTGCATAGCTTGGATAGAAATTAGTCAGATTTGCCACTGAATACGAAATGCCGTCTTCAGTAAAGCTGTGTTTAACTATGCTGCCTGTTCCTTCTACCGCTTGATCTGCTCCTGAATTCGGATTTATTACCCATGTATTATGTCCTTCTGCACGGCAACGGTAATAGCACCATCTATACTTATCCTGATAAGCATTCTCATCTAATTGGAAATAATTAAATAGATTATAATCATCAGATCCCAAATCTATCGCCCAGCGTACTCCGTTCGTTTCATACGCGAAGGTTCCGCCGTCTAAATGTCCATGAGGCGCATTGTTATAGCCTGCGTGTAAAGCCGCATAGGCAGTTGTGCTGTCGAGGAATCCGCCTGCTCTCATCGCTGTTGTTTTTATTCCGCTATAGTACTTGTCTAATGTCTTTTCCGTGCGGAATTTTGTTGAAACATTCGTCTTGTCATACCATAATAAATCAAAAACAGTAGGATTAGTATCAGGATTTTGCAGCTGATAATATCTTATACCGCTAAGATATTTATCATTAAACAGCTTTCCGAAATAGAAATTGAAATTCAAAATATTTTTTCCCGCTGAATCATTAAGTCCAAAGGCAGCTTCTTTTCCGCGCATATACAAGTTGTAGAAGCCTATTTCGGAAAGTCCGTCTACATACCTATGGCCGTAGTCCGTATTTAAAGCTGTTTCACAGGAGGATAGTGCAATAGCCACAAAACGCATTGCTACTTCCCCATATCCTGTACCTTCCTGCCAATCACCGTCAGGTCCAAGACAATCATAGCAGTTAGGCAAGCTTTCAAGTGCTTTTCTTGCAAGATATGTGTATTGATGTGCATCACTTCCGCCGCCGTCACCGGCAATTGCAAGTGCCGCTGTAAGTACTCCGGCGTTACACCAAGCATTCCAGTTGTTATTTTTTTCAAGCCATGAGCTGTAATTGCTATTGCCCTCATACACTTGCTGAGCACAATATAAGCCCCTGGTCTTAATCGTATTTCTTATAGTTGCCCTTTCCTCTTCTGTCCAGTCGTCATACAGCCAGTCGTAGGCAATGGCAAAAGCCATCATAATGTCGGAAGTATCTAAAAACTGCTTTCTCTCGCCCCAATCCGGCCAATCCATTGCTGCCTCAAGATAATCCCATACCTTTTCTTTATAATAGTCAGAATGACCCGAATATATAAGATTCGTCATCTTGTGATTAAATGCAAGCAATATAACTCTGTCGCGGAAACCTTCTGATGACGCTATCCTGAGATCGTCATCGTCTTCATATGTAGGTATATCGTACCCGGCATAAAGCTGTGCAAGGTATTCTACAGAATGCTTATTCTCATTTGCCGTACCTTTATATGAGCGATACCATTTTTTATAAGTGTCATCTGTTTTGATCAGCTCCCCCAAGGCTTCAAAATCTGTAACCATAAGCCTTGGATGTTCTGTCCTGAGCGCTGCTTTTATTTCGTTGGTTGTAGGCGAAGTCAGAGCGTTATACTGGCTTACTGTCGGTGTTGCCTTTACAAAGGAATTTGTAAACGCATCTCCAAGGGGAGATAAATCTTCGCCCCATAACATAGCCTTTAACTGTTCGTCTGTGTCTTCAACATCAATTGTATCGGACTCTATTTCATGTGATCCAAATAATAATTCCCTCTTTGCCAGACTAATGTCATTGGCAACATTAGGACTATCTATCAAGTTGCTTCTTATTATTGCATACGCATATTCAGGCTCGTTATTATACTTTTCATATATAGCCTTTACCCTGTATTTATTCAGTTCAAGCTGACAATAAGGATTAATCTCGGCAAGATTATTTGCATCCGCGCCGGCATATACCTTCTTTGAAATAACAGTTGTCTTTTCACTTTGGTCAACTATTCTATAATAATGTATTGCTCCGCCTAAAGCTTCTGCCGCAATATACTGATTATGCCTGATAATTTCATTATCGTCTGCATCTTCTGTGGTTGTCAAGCTATCATCATCAAATATTGTAAATCTTGCAGTATTACCAAATTCTACATTATCTTCAAATGTATAAACATCGTTCTCCTCGGTGATTGCAAGCCAGCTTCCGTTAAACAAATAGCCGGATCCTCCTGCCACAGTGCAGTTCACGGCATCCTTTGCCGCGTCGTATTTTCCCGTATAAACCCTGATATCGTCTATTGCGGAATATACATTATCAGTCTCGCTGCCTGAATTATGTTCATACTTGAATCTGTAGATATTTAACAGCTCACAGTCTGTCGGGTCAAAACTGCTCGGCATAAAGCTCAATCTTCCACTCTTATTTAACTTATTGCCGTTTTGATATATGTCCGCTGTAAATGTTTCAGGGTCTATTTCTATAGCGTACTTATACCAGCGGTCATATTCATAAGTACCTACCTTGTTTCCTGTGTTGTGAGTTGTAAATGCTTCTATGCTGTTACCCTTATAGTATAAAAGATTTACAAATTGAGTCTTTGTTACACCCTCTGCGTCCTTATAAGTAATCGCTACTCCCATGTTTTCTGAATATCCGGGATCATTTAAAAGAAGTGCGTATTCAATAGTGGTCATTCCTACTACAGGGAACGGATTATCTGTATTTTGGTAGTTGTGACCCACATAGCCTTGCGTACTTGCAAGACTTTGGTCATTCGCCGCTTTACCTTTAAGACCCGTTACGGATTTCCTTATTCCTTCTAACTTGCCTTCCGGAGTAGCTATTTTCGTCCAGTTTATAATTTCTTCGTTTGATGAATATGTGTAAGTTGAAAAATCTTCTACATATCTATCTACTCTATTTACTATCGGATATATGTACTTTATGCCGTCGGTTGCAGTAACAAGCATATAGCACGAGGTTGCCTTAGCGTTTGAAGCTGCCGGTGTATCAATATCCGTAACTACAGCACCCGTTCCGCCCGTTACGGAAATTGCAGATAATACTTGAGCCGCTGTTGTATCAGGATCGTCAACAAGTATAGTATCTGTATCAACTATACGCATTCCCGCTGTGCTTGTCGAAAGCGTTACCGCTGTCGGATATGCCGGTGTTTCACCTGCAGGAGTGAAGCCTATTGAGTAGTCATCAATATATGTTACATCATTATACTTATTAACACGCTCCTGCTGACCTATTCTCAAGATATCTACTTTAGATATCGATTTATTCGTCATCTCTATATCTTCAAACATCTTGTTTCCGTTCATATATACGGTAACAGTACTGTTTATATCATTATCAGTGCTTCCGACCGTTATATAAAGGTCAAATTTATACCATTTTCCGGCTTCCCAATTAACGCTTGCAGTATTTCCAAGACACTTAAGCTGTCCGTATTGCAGACTTATTAACCGTTCATTTGTATACGAGCCACTATTCGGCCTTAAGGACAGATATTTATTCATTATTCTTTCCACCTTGCTGAACGCAAAGCTTACGGTCACATGAATAGTTCCGCCCGCCTGATAATCCGAGCCTTTGTTGCTCTGATAGAATGTATCTACCGAGCCTGTTGTCGCGCTGTATTCGGTATTTTTTACTATCTTAAGGCTCTTATCTGTTGAAGATTTGCCGTACACACCCGTCTCAACATCAAAATCTGCCGAATAAATACCGTCACTGCTTGGTCTATTATAAAATGCGCCCTGCGGTACTGTGTTTAAAGCTGCTGTCGAAAAATCTTCGGAAAATTGCGTATTGTCTTCTATCACCGGAGGTTCTTCTGCATATCTTGTTACCTTGACATTATCGCAGTACATTCCGTTATCAGTACCTGATTTATACTTTGTAAGGAACTGCAAAAGCGGATTTTCATCTCCGCAAAGACCTGTTATTACATATCCTGCACCTACAGTTTTTGAT
>JAIKVQ010000163.1 GCA_024685565.1 Bacillota bacterium | reverse complement strand
TGCCGCAAGCTCGTTATAAAAATACAGGTTGTGCATAACAGCAAGCCTCATTCCAAGAATTTCCTTTGCTTTAAAAAGGTGCCTTATATATGCGCGCGAATATTTTTGGCAGACAGGGCAGGTACATTCTTCATCAATCGGGCGCATATCGCGTTCATAACATTGATTTAGAAGGTTCATTGTCCCGTTTCTTGTAAAGATAAATGCGTGCCGTGCATTCCGCGACGGCATAACGCAGTCGAAAAAGTCTATGCCACGCGCAACGCCCTCGATAATATTTGAAGGCGTTCCCACGCCCATCAGGTATCTTGGCTTATCCTCGGGCGCATAAGGAAGTACAACATCTAAAATATGATACATTTCTTCATGCGTTTCGCCGACGGCAAGACCGCCTATCGCATATCCTGCAAGGTCAAGTTTTGCTATGTCCTGCATATTTTTTATGCGCAAATCATCAAAAATTCCGCCCTGGTTTATGCCGAACAAAAGCTGATTTTTGTTTATCGTGCTGTCAATGCCGTTAAGCCTTGCAAGTTCGTCTTTGCACCGAACAAGCCAGCGGTAAGTTCGCTCGCTTGATTTTTTTACATAATCGTAAGGCGCAGGATTTTCCACGCACTCATCAAAAGCCATAGCGATTGTAGAAGCAAGATTTGACTGGATTTGCATACTCTCCTCAGGACCCATAAAAAGCCGCCTTCCGTCAATATGCGAATTGAAGGTTACTCCCTCTTCGGTAATTTTCCGCAGTTTTGCAAGAGAAAATACCTGAAACCCTCCGCTGTCGGTCAAAATAGGTCTGTCCCAGTTCATAAACTTGTGAATTCCGCCCAAATCGCGTATAACCTCATCGCCTGGGCGCAGATGCAGGTGATATGTATTTGAAAGCTCTATCTGACAGCCTACTGTCTTTAAATCCTCGCTTGACAGCCCGCCCTTTATCGCTGCAAGCGTGCCGACATTCTGGAAAACAGGCGTCTGTACAGTCCCGTGAACGGTTGTAAATTCTCCGCGTCTTGCAAGTCCGTTTTTGTGTAAAATTTTAAACATATTCTTCTCCAAATCAAATTATAAACATCGCATCGCCAAAGCTGAAAAAACGGTATTTTTCGCGGATTGCCACATCATATGCGTTCAGCACATTCTCTCTTCCCGCCAAGGCGCTCACAAGCATAATTAACGTTGATTCAGGCAGATGGAAATTTGTAATAAGTCCGTCTATTACATTGAATTTCTTGCCGGGATATATAAAAATATCCGTCCAGCCTGTCCTTTCGGTAAGTTCCCCTCCGTCCAGTCCCACCGTTTCAAGCGTTCTTGTTGCCGTTGTTCCGACAGCAATAACTCTTTTTCCGTTTCTTTTGGTTTCATTTATCAGCTCCGCTGTTTCTTTCGGCAAAACAAAAAATTCCGAGTGCATTTTATGGTCTAAAATATCATCAGCCTTTACAGGACGAAATGTACCGAGTCCTACGTGAAGTGTTACATACCCTATATTTATACCCTTTTTTTGTATTTTTTGCAAAAGCTCAGGTGTAAAATGAAGCCCTGCAGTAGGCGCTGCAGCTGAACCGGAATACCTTGCATAAACCGTCTGATACCTGTCCTTATCCTCTAACTTTTTTGTAATATACGGAGGGAGAGGCATCTCTCCAAGCCTGTCCAAAACTTCTTCAAAAACACCGCTGTACCCAAATTTTACTATTCTGTTCCCGTCATTTATTATATCTAATACTTTTGCCGCAAGCTCGCCGTTTCCAAATACAAACTCTGCGCCGATTTTTGCCTTTCTGCCGGGTTTTAAAATGACTTCCCATTCATCTAAACTGCGTTTATTAAGCAATAAAAACTCAATAGCTGCTCCCGTGTCTTTTTTTGCTCCGTAAAGGCGCGCGGGTATCACCTTTGTGTCATTCAGAATAAGGCAATCCCCTGCATCAAGCTCGTCTATAATGTCATAAAAGTGTTTATGTCTGATTTCTCCCGTTTTTCTGTCAAGACACATAAGCCTTGACGCACTCCTGCCCGCAAGCGGTTCCTGTGCGATAAGCTCTTTCGGCAAATCAAAGTAAAAATCCTGTCTTCTCATACAAATTTACGGCAATTTTATCTTGCCCAAAACCTCCAAAATTCCTTCTGCTATTCCATCGGCTAATTTTTCCTGATATTCGTCTGAAATAAGTTTTAAAAGCTCGTCAGGATTATTCATAAACCCTATTTCTATAAGGTTTGCAGGCATAACGCTCTTTCTCGTAACCAGAAGATTTCCCGCCTTAACGCCGCGTGATTTTGTCCCTGCACTTTTTGCTGCCTTTTGAACGATTACAGACGCCATTTCCTTGCTTGTAATGCCGTAGTCCTTTTCATTATTACTTTCGCTGTAATATATTTCAATCCCATTTGCCGCCGTCACAGGCATCACGGTAGAATTAAGGTGTATACTCAAAAACATAGCCGCGCCTCTCTTATTAGCGATTTCGGGGCGCGCATCAAGGGTCGGATACGTGTCACTATCCCTTGTCATAATAACGTTTACGCCTTTATTCTCAAGCTTGTCCCGTACCTTTTTTGCCACAGAAAGCGCAATTGTTTTTTCATAATAAGTTTTACCCGTTCCTGCTTTTAAGGTGTCAATAATAGGCTCTTCGGAGTCTAATGCCTTGTGAAAAACTTCGAGTTCTTCCTCGGTCATAAGATTGCCTATGGCACCAGGATCTGTGCCGCCATGGCCCGCATCTAAAACAACATAGATTTTTCCTCCTGAAAGTTCAGAGGGCTTAGGCTTGTTTTCATCTTGCCTTTCGCCATCCTCCTTTTCAGCATCCTTGTCTGCAGGCGTTATGTCCGCCGTTTCATCTGCGGTTATCATGAATATTATATTTTTACCGGATATAGAAACATTATGTTTTTTCATATTCTCGGTGTCTATGGCAATCCGCACGCTGTTTTCGTGAAGTCCAAGCCTTACTGCTAAAACTGCACCAAGATTTATTTCCCTTTTATTGGATATGCTGTATCCAAGGTCATCAACATCGACATAAAGCGTACCGCTTGCCGTTACCGAAGGAGAAGATATTTTTGAGACATTTCCGCTTGCTGTTACCGTAACTGTAACTACGCCATTTTCCTCTTTTGCGGAAATTGCCGTGATTTTGTTCTGTGTTTTTTGCGTGTCCTTATCTTTTTCACTTACACTTATTTTTCCCGATTTCTGGTCAAAATCCACTAACAGTCCCACGCTGTCCGACACAAACCTCACAGGAACCATTGTTTTTGCCGATTCTCCCCATTTTGCAATAAGCATAGGCGTGACTCCGTCAGGAATTTTTGTTGATTTCCCGTCTATCTCTGCCACATTTGAATCAATTTGAATTGTAACCTTTCTGCCCGAATATGTAATCACAATTCTGCGCGTATCCGCTTTATACGAAACTTTCGCCCCCAGTGCCTCAAACACTTCTCTTACGGGAACAAGCGCTCTGTCATTAAAGATAATCGGTTCTAAGGGCAGGTTTTTAAGTTCCTCTCCGTTTACCGAAAGAGAAAACACCGAACCTGTGTAATTGTGTACTCCCCCGCCGTATTCCAGTATCATTGATGCCGATACCGCACCGCCGAAAAGGAAGCAACAGAGTATTGCCAATAAAAATGCTATCCTTTTCACTTAAATTCCTCCTCTTTATTGTGGCATTTCCATGCCGAAATGCGCATATCCCGCCTGCGTAACAATTCTTCCCCTCGGTGTCCTTGAAATGTATCCGAGTTGCATAAGATACGGCTCGTACACATCTTCAATGGTGTCGGGTTCTTCTCCTATTGTAGCGGCTAAAGTTTCAAGCCCCACAGGACCTCCTGCAAAATTCTTAATCATCGCCGTAATCATTTTGTTGTCAATCATATCAAGGCCCTGCTCGTCAATTTCCATCTTCTTAAGCGACACTGCCGCAACCTCTTTTGTGATTTTTCCGTCGTACATAACCTGTGCAAAATCCCTGACTCGCTTTAAAAGTCTGTTTGAAATTCTCGGTGTTCCGCGTGAACGGCTTGCAATTTCACCGGCACCCTCATCATCAATTTCCACATCAAGAATTTTTGCAGAACGCTTTACTATTCTCTTTAATTCATCTTGTGTATAAAGCTCAAGCCTCGCCAAAACGCCGAACCTGTCGCGAAGAGGCGGTGACAAAAGTCCCGCTCTTGTCGTTGCGCCAATCAGCGTAAACTTTGGAAGGTCAAGCCTTATTGATTTTGCTGATGGGCCCTTGCCGATTATAATATCAAGCGCAAAATCCTCCATTGCCGGATAAAGTATCTCTTCAACCGTTCTTGACATACGGTGAATTTCGTCTATGAAAAGTATGTCATTTTGTGATAGATTTGTAAGTATTGCCGCCAAATCCCCTGCCTTTTCGATAGCAGGACCGCTTGTTATGCGGATATTTACGCCCATTTCATTTGCTATAACACCTGCTAAAGTCGTCTTTCCAAGTCCGGGCGGTCCGTATAGAAGCACGTGGTCAAGAGGTTCGCGCCTGTCCTTTGCAGCGTTGATAAAAATGCCGAGATTTTCCTTTACCTTCTCCTGCCCCACATATTCTTGAAGCTCTCTCGGACGGAGTCCTACCTCAATATCCGCATCTTCTTCAAGAAAATCGCCTGTTACAATCCTCTCATTATCATCAAAAATCATGTTATAACCATTAACTCCTTTCACAAAACCAAAGCTGAAAGAAAATCGTTCATATTGCCGCTTTGAAGCGGCAGGTAGCTGTACGACGGTACCGCCCCGAGCCAAAAGCGGTGATATGGGCGGTTTTATTCAGTCTTTACCTCATCAGCTTTGCTAAAGCAAGCCTTACAATTTCTTCGGTTTTTAAGGTTTCATCAATCCCTGCAACGGCATTTTTTGCATCATTTTGGGAATATCCCAAAACAATCAGCGCGCTTACTGCCTCACTCTGCGAATCTGTACGCACTGCTTTCTGCACGGTTTCGTCCTCGGGCAAAATGTCAGAATTTTTAAGCTTATCCAAAAGCTCTAAAATGATTCTCTGTGCCATTTTTGCGCCTACGCCCTGCGCTTTTGTCAGTATTTTTTCGTCCCTCGTCATAACTGCAATTACAATTTCTTTCGGAGTTGCCGCAGAGAGTACCGAAAGTGCAGCTTTTGGTCCTACGCCCGAAACGGACAAAAGATTTAAAAACATCGTATGCTCGTCCTCTGTAGCAAATCCGTACAGGTCAAAAACGTCCTCATGAACATTCAAATATGTATACATTGTCACGCGGTCGCCCTCGCGGAAGCTTTCAAGCGTCTTTGCTGAGGTATACAGCTTATACCCCACGCCGCCGTTGTCTATCACCGCAAAATTGTCACGTCTTATGACAATTTCACCTTTTATGTAGTAATACATTCGGTTTCTCCCTTCAAAATTGGTACATTCCGCCGATTATAGTAGAATTATATCATATTCTGTATTGTCCTGCTTTTACATTTCCTTTACAAGTAAATGACGGTTTTTACAGTCGGTTTGTTCCGAGCTCATCATTTATCCTTGCCGAATGTGCGTGGCATATGGCAACTGCAAGCGCGTCTGCCGCATCATCAGGGCGTGGAATTGCATTTAACCCCAAAAGCATTTTTACCATCTGTTGAATTTGGGACTTGTCCGCTCTTCCGTAGCCCGTTATTGCCTGCTTTATCTGAAGAGGTGTGTACTCGAAAATCGGTATTTCACGCACCGCTGTTTCAGCAACTAAAACCCCTCTTGCCTGCGCAACTGCAATCGCAGTCTTTGCGTTATTATTGAAAAATAATTCCTCTATCGCAACCGCGTCAGGCTTGTATTTGTCAAGATATTCGCCTATTTCCTCCTTGATTTTGCGTAGCCTAAGGCTCGTTATCATAGATGCGTCGGTTGTTATCGCGCTGTATTCAAGCGGGCGAAAATGATTGCCTATGTATTCTATCACCCCGATACCAACAATAGCATAACCGGGGTCAATCCCTAAAATCAGCATTTTTCTTCTCCTTTTACGCAGATATATTCTTATTCTACATCAAAATTGCAAAAATTTCAATCTTTACAAGAAACAAAAAACGCTCATTTAATAATGAGCGTTCTTAAATATTTTTTCTGGCTTTCGGTTATTCTGTAGCTTTCAACAGCTTTTCTGATAGTTTTGTTATGTACCCACTCGGAAAAACGCTTTTCTTCAAGATATTTGACCGCAAAATACCACTTTTTTGCAAGCGCTGTAGCAAAATACCACGCAATCATCATGTTTATGTAGTATTCGTCCGACTTAATAAGGCTTACCTTTTTCAAATATCCCTCATTAAAATCCTCGTCTAAAAAATGCGTCATAAGCATCTCTATCCCAAATCTCACAGTATATGTATGATGTGAGTTTATCCATTTTTCAATATGCAAAAGCAATTTTTCCTTGTTCTTTTTAAAGGATTTGGGATTCATTATGTCACACGTCGCCCAATTGTCAACATATGGCAAAAATCTGTCTAATTGGCTTATACATTCCTCAAAATCAGCAATTTGTGAAATTAAAACTGCGTGAAGATTGTTTTCCTCATAGTATTTGTGCGGTAATTGCTTTAAAAAATCCCCCTCTGTTCCCTTTATTTCTTTTGCTAACGCCCGTATTTTTGGCACACGTACGCCGATAATCGTATTTTTGTCTATATTTGGCATAAGCTTTGCGTGAAAATCACGGTATTCTATGTCCTGTAATTTAAAAAGTTCTTTTTGAATATTCATTTTTTTCATCCTTTTTTTCATTTTACTTTCTTTTCAAAAAAATGTCAATATTTAAAAGGTCTTGCAATGTGTAAAAAAATGATATATAATACTGGTAATTATTGCTAACTATAATTTTGGAGGCGTTATGGACAATCTTTTTACGAAAAAGAATATTTTGACTATACCAAATCTTTTGAGCCTGTTGCGGATTTTGATGATTCCCGTTATTGTTTGGCTCTATATAAATGAAAAAAATTACCGCGCGGCAACGGCTATGATAATCCTATCGGGGCTGACTGATGTTGCAGACGGAATAATCGCAAGAAAGCTCAACATGGTATCCGATTTCGGAAAAATCTTAGATCCGATCGCGGATAAGCTCACTCAATGTACTCTTATTATATGCCTTTCGCTAAAATACCCGAAAATGGTGTGGCTTATCACCTTGTTTGTCGCAAAAGAATTTGTTATGGCGCTTTTGGGATATATTACAATAAAAACTACCGATTCGGTAAACAGCGCAAAATGGTACGGAAAACTCAGTACATTCGTTTTGTACGCGTCAATGATTTTGATGGTACTTATCCCCGATTTGCCGCTTACCATTGTTAATATCCTAATTATTCTTTGTGCCGCAATTCTGTGCCTTTCCCTTGCTATGTATACAAGATTTTATGTAAAGATTTTGTGCAGGGGATAACTTGTTTTTAAAGCAAAAAGACAGATTTTTTAAAAAATCTGTCTTTTTTTAATCCGTAAAAGTGTTTACACGGAAAATTGTGTTATATTCTGTCTTTAAAATTTCTTTAATAAGAATTATTTCATCAGGATAAAGATGTCTTTGTCCAACTTCTATTTTGGCTATTGCACTTCGTGTTATATCACACCCTCTAAGTTGCAGTTTCGCAGACAATTCCTCTTGTGTTATTCCGTTTTTTTCCCGTATATCCCTTATATTATTGCCAATTTGTTTTTCAATTACTTTATTCATAACATCACCATTTATATAAAATCAAAAAATCTCTTGACATTATTATATTGTAATATTATAATAGTTGCGCACCTATATAGGAGCAACACAGCTTCGCCATATAGCTCTGTTTTGTCGCCAAATAAAATCGGAGCGAGCGTTTTTCGCTTGTTCCGATGTGAAAAAGCCGAACGGTTTGGATGCACAAATGTGCCGTAGGCGCAAAATCGCAAAAAGTTGGTAGCAAACCAAAGGCGTTATTGATGCGCGTTTACAACTGAGTAGCCGACGTTTGCGTGACTTTTTGCGACAAAGGAGGCGTAATGGTTTAAGTGAGTTCCTATTTTGTAAAATAGGAACGAACGATATTCCATTTACGCCGACGTATTGGAGCGGGCAACGGGAATCGAACCCGCAAAGCCAGCTTGGGAAGCTAGTATTTTACCATTAAATTATGCCCGCAAACAAAATAAGTAAAAATCGGAACAAGTGAAAATCGCTTGTTCCGACGTGGTGGGCCATCAAGGACTCGAACCTTGGACCGTCCGGTTATGAGCCGGATGCTCTAACCAACTGAGCTAATGGCCCTAATTTGCCAAAAAGCCTTCCTTTTCTCGAAAGGCTTTTTGGTTTTGGTGACCCGTGCGAGAATCGAACTCGCGATACCGCCGTGAAAGGGCGGTGTCTTAACCTCTTGACCAACGGGCCAAAGTACAAAAACCTAATTTTATTAAAAAATTAGGTTTTTGCTATTCTGAACTTTCGTTCAGTTCCGGCAGCTATCTATCTTCCCGGGCGGTCGCCCGCCAAGTATTGTCGACGTGAAAGAGCTTAACTTCCGTGTTCGGGATGGGAACGGGTGGGACCTCTTTGCTATCGCCACCGAATATCTCTTGAGGTTGTACCCTCA
>JAIKVQ010000135.1 GCA_024685565.1 Bacillota bacterium | reverse complement strand
TTTTTAAATCCCCAGCCTGAGCCTCTATTATCAATGGAATTGATATCCCGGACTGTTTTTTCTTCAGTTTCTGTCATTTGCGATGTTTCTTGAAGATTGTTTTCCGAGCTACATCCTTGCAAAATGACAGCACAAATAATTAATGCAATAATTTTTTTCATATCCTCACCCCTTATGAAATGTATATTCATAAGGCATTTATAAAATAATATTTTTTAATAAAATCTATTGACATTTTATAAAAGATAATGTATAATAATTTCCGTTGTCGGATACGGCGGTATAGCTCAGTTGGCTAGAGCACACGGTTCATACCCGTGGTGTCATAAGTTCAAATCTTATTACCGCTACCAAAAATCGGAGCAAGATTTTGCTCCGATTTTTTTATAAAAAACACCTGCGAAGGCAAATTGCCCTCACAGGTGCATATATGTTTTTATTTATTTATAACAATATGATTAAATGTCGGAACTAAACGTCTCAATGCCTCTACCGCCTCACCCGAATTATTGGAGTATGCGATTTTCTTTATATTCTCAATCATCTGAGGAAAATCTTTCTCATCTATTTTTATTTGCTTACCTATAAAGATTTTCTTATTCTGCGTCTCCTTTATGCCCTCTTCCGACATCAAAAGCTCTTCAAACAGTTTTTCACCGGGACGCAATCCTGTAAATGTAATATCTATATCTTTGTACGGCTCTTTACCGTGAAGTTTTATAAGATTTTCTGCGAGATTTAAGATTTTTACCGGCTCTCCCATATCAAGAACAAAGATTTCTCCGCCCTTAGCAAGAGTTGCCGCCTGTAATATCAAAAATACAGCCTCAGGTATTGTCATAAAATACCTTATTATGTCCGGGTGCGTTACGGTAAGCGGACCGCCTTGTGCAAGCTGTTTTTCAAAAAGCGGAATAACCGAGCCGTTTGACCCCAAAACATTGCCAAATCTTACCGCAACAAAATCTGTAAAATCTGTTACCTGTGAAAAATACTCCACTATCATCTCACAGCAACGTTTTGTTGCTCCCATTACATTGGTAGGATTTACTGCCTTATCGGTTGACACCAAAACAAATTTCTGTGCCTTATACTCATTTGCAAGATACGCAACATTATATGTTCCGCCTATATTATTCTTTATTGCCTCCTCAGGGCTCGTTTCCATCAATGGCACGTGTTTATGCGCCGCAGCGTGAAAAACAAGCTCAGGCATGAACATCTCAAACAGACATTTCATCTTGTCAAAATCTCTTACAGATGCAATCCTTACATCAAGATCTATATCCGGATAATCTAACAAAAGCTCCTGCTGAATATCATATGCGTTATTTTCATAAATGTCGATGATTATAAGCTTTTTAGGGTTATGTGCTGCAATCTGCCTGCAAAGTTCAGAACCTATCGAGCCGCCCCCGCCTGTTACCATACAGACTCTTCCGCATATGAGATGCTGAACCTCAAAATCGGAAAATCCAATCGGCTCTCTTCCAAGCAAATCTTCAATGTTGATATTTTTACCCTGAGTTAAGAAATCCGCGTTTTGTATAAGCTCATACATATATGGAACGACTTTGACTTCACACACAGTCTCTGAGCAAATATTCAAAATCCTTCTTCGTTCATCAGGATTTATGGAAGGAATCGCAAAGAAAATTGTTTTAACTCTATACTTTTCCACAAGTTTCGGAATATCATAAGTTGTTCCAGCCACAAGCACGCTTGCAATTGTTCTCCCCGACTTTTTAGGGTCATCGTCTACTAAAACTACAGGTCTGTATGCGGCGCCGCTATGCATTTCATCAATGACTTTTTTTCCTGCCACTCCTGCGCCGATAATCATAGTCCTTGACCTGTGTTGACTCGGTGTATTTGACAGCCTTAAATACAGATACTTATATATACATCTCGACGATATAATGGATATTGTTACCAGCAGATATTCAATCGCTATACACACATCCGAGAAGTCGCTGTAGAATACCAACTTGAATGGATAATATACAATAAGTCCCAATAAAATGCCGAAAAAACATTTCATAACATCGATTGCAGTTGCAAAACGCCATATGCTTTTATATACCCTGCAAAACCACATACCGAACAAAAAGCAAGAGGATATTGTAACAGCATGCCAAATCAATGTATCTAAATTGAGTTTTATACTTACTCCAAAATCTGAAGCTGCAACGTAAAGCAACATATATGATGTTGCACACGAAAGAACGCAGATTGCTGCATCAATAAGGCATAGCACCATAGTTCTTCTATGCTTGCGAATAAAGGTCATAATTATTATCCTTTCTGTTTGTTAGTGGATATATATGATATTGCGCTTGAAATAGCGTCATCAATATTTATTTCGCTGCAAACCGTATCGGTACGCAATTTAAATTCTACAATCCCCTCGCTGCATTTTTTACCAACCACTATTCTAAGCGGTATTCCAATCAAATCTGCGTCCTTAAACTTGACGCCTGCACGTTCGGCTCTGTCATCTAAAAGTGCGTCTACGCCCTTTGCTTTCAGTTCTTCATATATCTTCTCCGCCAAAGACACCTGATTTTCATCTTTTGAATTAACGGGGATAACAATAGCCTCAAATGGTGCAATTGACACAGGCAAAACCATTCCGTTTTCATCGTTGCCCTGTTCTATTGCTGCCGCCATACATCTTGTTACGCCTATTCCGTAACAACCCATAACGACAGTTTTTGTTTCTCCGCTTTCCGATTGGTAATTCAGTCCTAAAGATTTTGAATATTTTGTTCCAAGCTTGAAGATATGCCCAACTTCTATACCTTGCGCTGTCTTTATAGGCTGTCCGCAAACAGGACAAGCATCTCCCTCTTCAATTACGCGTATATCGGAAAACTGATCAGGTGTAAAATCACGCCCGATATTCACATTCTTATAGTGATAATCGGTTTCGTTTGCGCCTACAATGAAGTTTTTCATATTCTTTACTTCAAGATCAGCATAAACCGGTATATTAAGACCAATAGGTCCTGCAAAACCGACTTGGGCTTTGGTAATCTCTCTTACTGCAGAAGGTTCAGCAAGCACTAAATCATCTGTTGCGCCGATTAAATTTTTCAATTTAACTTCGTTTATCTCTCTGTCGCCCCTGACCATTGCCGCTATGTATTTATCGTCTGCTTTATATATAATCGTCTTTGCAAATACATACGGCTCACTTTCCATAAAGGAAACAAGTTCTTCAATAGTATGGACGTCGGGTGTCTTGATTTTTTCAAGAGAAAGCTCACCCTCAGGAAAATCCTTGTTTTGTGGGATTGCTGATGCCTTTTCATAGTTCGCCGCATATCCGCAGGCATCACAGTATGCAATTCCGTCCTCACCGACAGGTGATTTTACCATAAATTCCTGACTTCCGCTTCCGCCCATAGCTCCCGAGTCTGCATCTACAATTGTAAAATCAAGACCTAAGCGCTCGAATATTCTACAATATGCATTGTACATTTTCTTGTAGGAAATGTCAAGTCCAATTTCATCCAAGTCAAAGCTGTAAGCGTCCTTCATTATAAACTCACGGCTTCTTATTAGTCCGAACCTGGGACGTCCCTCATCGCGGTACTTGGTCTGTATCTGATAAAGTGTAATAGGATACTCACGGTATGAACGCACTTCATTTATACAAAGATTTGTAAACGGTTCCTCGTGAGTCGGACCTAAACAAAAATCTCTTTTTCCTCTGTCCTTTAACTTAAACATAGAGTCGCCGAATACGTCCCATCTTCCGGATTCCTGATAAACCTCCGCCGGCAAAAGTGCAGGCATCAAAAGCTCCTGAGCGCCTGCTCTATCCATCTCTTCACGGACGATTTGCTCCACCTTTTTTAAGGTGCGCATTCCTAAAGGCAGATAGGAGTATATACCTGCCGCAATCTTTCTTATATATCCCGCTCTCAGCATAAGCTGATGGCTTTTAATTTCTGCCTCTGCCGGTACCTCCCTTAATGTAGGCATAAGCAAATTTGTCATTCTCATATCGTTTTGTTTCCTTCCCATCAAACAATTTTTGCGCCGCTTTGTATATCCTTAACTGTAGTCAGTGCAGTCAGTCCGTCTTCAAATTCCGCCGATAAAATCATGCCGCAAGATTCAAGTCCCATAATCTTTCTCGGTTTTAAATTTGCAATAAACACCACGTTTTTACCTATAAGTTCATCAGGTGTATGATATTTTGCAATACCCGATAAAATCTGGCGTCTTTCACTGCCGACCTCTAAGGTAAATCTCAAAAGTTTTTCCGATTTAGGAACTTTTTCACACTCCAAAACCTTGCCAACCCTGATGTCAAGTTTTTCAAAGTCTTCAAATTCACAGTAATCCAAAAACGGTTCTAATGCAATTGTATCTTCCTTCTCGCTGAAAAGTTCTTCAAGCTTTGCCCCAGCGTCAATACGTGCAAACAAAGGATTTGCCTCTTTAACCTTTGTCCCTTCCTTTAGTCCTCCAAAGGTTTTTAAGGTATCATATGATATATCCTCTGCACCGATTTGGCATTTTATAGCCTCTGCGGTATCAGGCAAAAATGACTTTAGAAGTCCTGCTATAATTCTTATAGCTTCTGCAAGATTATAAAGCACTCCCATAAGACGAGGCTTTTGTTCCTCTGATTTCGCCAAAACCCATGGCGCAGTTTCGTCAATATATTTATTCGCGCGGTTTACTACCTTCCAAATCTCATCAAGACTATCTGCAATATGCCAAGTTTTCATTAAGTTTTCAATGTTTAAAATCGCGTCTTCCGCTGTTTTCTTTAAATCAGCGTCAAATTCACCCTCCGATACGCCTTTTTCTATGACTCCGTCAAAATATTTGTTTATCATAGCGACCGTACGGTTTACAAGATTTCCCAAGGTGTTTGCCAAATCGGAATTATATCTTGCAATAAAGGTTTCATACGTTATATTTCCGTCCTGCGCATACGGCATTTCGTGCAAAAGATAATATCTTACCGCATCTACCCCAAAATGTTTTATAAGCTCATCTGCATAAATCACATTGCCTCGTGACTTCGACATTTTCTCCTCTCCGAAAAGCAGCCACGGATGACCGAAAACCTGCTTAGGAAGAGGCTCACCGAGTGCCATAAGCATTATAGGCCAGTAAATTGTATGAAATCTCAGTATATCTTTACCTATAATGTGAACGTCACAGGGCCAGTATTTTTTATAAAGTTCGCCTTTATTATCAGGCGAATAGCCCAGTGCAGTTATATAATTGGAAAGTGCGTCTATCCATACATATACAACATGCTTATCGTCAAAGTCAACAGGAATACCCCAGTTGAAACTTGTTCTTGAAACGCACAAGTCCTGAAGTCCGGGTTTTAAAAAGTTATTTATCATTTCCTTTTTTCTTGACTCAGGCTGGATAAAGTCAGGATTTTCCTCAATATATTTAATGAGCCTGTCCTGATATTTGCTCATCTTGAAGAAATAAGCCTCTTCCTTTGTACGCTTTACTTCTCTTCCGCAATCGGGACATTTACCGTCTTTCAGCTGAGTTTCTGTCCAGAATGACTCGCATGGCGTACAGTACCAGCCCTCATATTCCGACTTATAAATATCGCCCTGCTCATAAAGCTTTTTGAATATTTTCTGGATAGCTTTAACGTGATAATCATCGGTTGTTCTTATGAATTTATCATAGCTGACATTTAACATATCAGCAATTTCCCTGATTTGCCCTGCAATCTTATCAACGTATTTCTGCGGAGCGATACCTTCCTTTTCGGCTATTTCCTGTATTTTCTGCCCGTGTTCGTCCGTTCCCGTCAAAAAGAACACGTCATCGCCCAAAAATCTGTGAAAGCGGGCTATTGCATCGGACAGTACTATTTCATACGTATTTCCTATATGCGGTTTACGTGATGTATAGGCGATTGCCGTTGTAATATAAAATTTCTGTCCCATTTTTACTCTCCTTCGCTGTTAAATGAAATAACTATGCGTTTTATTTCCGCAAGAATTTTATTATAAATTACTTTTATCAGTTTAATGATACCGTCAAATAATCCAACTTTATAAAAACTTATTATAAGCGTAAGTGTAAGAGGTCCCAAGATCAAGCCTCCTATTGAAAATATGCGGTATCCTGCATACATGGACATAAGCGTAAGCAGCGGGTGCATTCCTATGCTCTTTCCTACAATCTTGGGTTCAACAAGCTGACGCATCAAAAGTACCGATAAGTATATTATAAGAAGTCCTACGCCTTCGTAAGATGCTCCCGACAAAAAGTTCACAATCGTCCACGGCAAAAGTACCGCTCCGCTCCCAAAAAACGGAAGTGCGTCGAATATAGCTATTGCAATTGCTATAATAAGCGCATATTCTATCTTTAAAATCAATAACCCTATGAATAAAATCACAAAGGAAATTCCCATCATGATTATCTGCGCTCTTAAGTATCCGCCCATATATTTTTTGATTTCCGCCTTAAGCTGTGAGGCGCGCATTTGTACTGCCATCGGAATATGCTTTCTCAAAAAAGAATTTACTTCTTTTGAATCGGAAATCATAAAATACAGCGACAGAATAAAGGTAATTACACTTATAAGAATACTCGGAAGCCGTTTTGCAATATTTCCCGCAGTTTTGAAAATCTTAATATCCTTTACAGCGTTTGCAAGACCCTCCATAAACTGTTCATATGCGCTGTCAATTGACGTTTGAATGTTCTCAGGCAACTGGTCAACAACATATGAAAGATTGTTAGAAAGCCTGTTCCATGATCTTTGCATATTTGCATAAATTGACGGGAAATTATCATAAATCTGCTTAAATTCATCAATGACTTTCCATATAATGCCCCCAACAATTCCGCCAAGTACCACAACAGTCAAAAATATTACCAAAATAGCTGAAACATTTCTCGGCAGGCGGAACCGCTTTTGCAGAGCGTCTGCCAGATTGTTTGCAAAAAGCGATACTGCGTACGCTGTTATAAAAGGTATAAAAATCAGTGCAACAGACCACAAAAACCGCAAAATGTTTGGAAAGAACACAATAATTAAGGCTATAATAATTACTGCAGAAATAATCAATCCCACGCTTTTCAGCGTTTTCTTTTTAATCACAGCTTATCCCTCTCATTTTTCCAAAAAATGTTTCATCAACTCCGCTCCGCTGTCAAAATAAACTCCTGTTTTTTTACCGTTTTCCTCATTATAGCAAAGTCCTGACTCTTCTGCCTGCTTTGAACTGTAAATGATATACGGTACAGGGTCTGCAACATGTGTTTTTAATGATACAGGCGTTGGGTGGTCAGGCAAAATCAACATTTTATATTCAATATTATGGTTATCAAGCGTATCCTTTAAAAATCCTACGACCTTTTCATCTATAAGCTCAACAGAAAGCTTTTTCTTTTCTGCATTTCCCTGATGCCCACATTCGTCGGGAGCCTCCATATGGATATATACAAAGTCCTGCCCGTCCTTTGTCAAAGTATCAAAAGCAGCCTGTGCCTTACCGTCAAAATTGGTATCCCAATTCCCAGTAGCTCCCGGAACATCAATTGACTTCATCTTAGCGCATATTGCAATACCCTTTAATAAATCAACGGCCGAAATCATACTGCCTGAAATTCCAAATTTTTCTTTGAAATTATCTATCTTGGGTTTAGTCCCCTCCCCCCAGAACCAAAGAGATGTTGCAGGATTTTTCCCTTCTTTTACTCTTTTTTGGTTTACAGGGTGGTTTTTTAAAATTTCATTTGAGCGCTTCATAAGTTCTAAAAGCTTATCACCATTATCTCCGCAAGGAAGATATTCTCCGATCTTTTTATCGGAAATATCGTGCGGCGGGGTTAATTTAACATTAGTACTTCCGCCTGTCCATACAAGCAGATGCCGGTAACTTACACCGCTGTAAAAGTGTATAAAATCCGTATGCAGTTCCTTTTCCACCGCATCTATAAGCTCTTTAGCTTCATCTGGTGTTATTTCTCCTGCAGAATAATCTTGCATAACCTTATTTTCAAAAGGCTCGTCATCTGACAGGGTGACAAGATTTGCCCTGAAGGTCACATCATTATCCTTTAAATCAACGCCTATACTTGCCGCCTCAAGCGGGGAACGTCCTGTATAGCAATTTTTTACCTCATAACCCAAAACCGAAAGGTTAGCAACATCACTGCCGGGCTTTAAACCGTCGGGAACTGTTTTAACCAGTCCAAGTTCTCCGTGCATTGACATATAGTCTATATTAGGCTTATTTGCGACATCAAGCACCGTTTTTCCATTAAATTCAGAAATTGGATAATCAGCCATCCCATCGCCTAGAATTACAAGATATTTCATGTCCGAGCCTTCTTTCTGAAAAGTATCGCAAGAGCGTTATTTCCGATATGTGTTCCTATAATAGGTCCAAATTCATAGCGCCTGTTGATTTTTGCCCCTTCAAATTTTTCCAAGATAAGCGTTTCCGCCTCATCGCCGTAGCTCTTATTTGATTCAACAATTATAAACTCCTTGTTAACGCTGTCAAATTCAGGACTTTCCTCGATTAAGTCAAGCAACTTTTTAATCATTTTCTTCTTGCCCCGAATTTTTTCGATAGAGTCAATAAGTCCGTCGCGTATGCTAAGCACGGGTTTTATTTCCAAAAGCTCGCCTACTATCGCCGCTGTCTTTTTAATTCTTCCGCCCTTTTGCAAAAACTTCAAAGAGTCTACAAGAATATACACTTCATAGTAAGCAAGCATTTTAAGCGCTTCCGAAAGCGCCGTATCAACATCATTACCAGCATTTAAAAGCTCGCGGAATTTTATCGCCGTTTCACCTATGTATGCTGAATAAGACATAGTATCTACTATGCGTATATCAGAGTCAGGATTTTCTTCCTTTATAATTTCAGCATTCATTCTTGCATTATTGTATTCTCCGCTTGCTTCACTTGAAATTGTGAAAAATACAACACTGTCATATTCTTTTGCCGCTTTTGAAAGCTTTTCATACATAACAACAGGTGCGGTCTGCGATGTTTTGGGAAGTTCGGAAGATGACAAAAGCATCTCATAAAATTCTGCATTTGAAAGTTCTTCCCCTGCTACATAAGATTTTTCACCGAAGCTGCAAATAAAATTTATGATGTCTATATCATATTTTTTTAAAAGCTCTTCAGATAAATCTGCACCCGTATCAACAAAAATTTTTACTTTACTCATATTAATTCACCTACCAAGAAAATTTTGTGAGATTTCCCGCTGTTTTTAGCTGGCCAAAATCCGTTTGCCTAAGCGCCTCATAAATTACAATCGCAACAGAGTTTGAAAGATTAAGGCTTCTTGCCTCATCAATCATCGGTATTCTTATACAAAACTCTTTATTTTCCTTTAAAAGTTCTTCGGGAAGTCCTTTTGTTTCCTTTCCGAAAAGTATAAAATCACCGTCTTTATACGTAATATCAGAATACTTATTAAGACCCTTTGTTGTTGAATAAAAAAATCTGCCGCCTTTATTTTTATCAAAAAAGTCATCTAAATTTTCATAATATTGTACGCCCAACAGATGCCAATAATCAAGTCCTGCACGCTTAAGCTTTTTATCGTCTATGGTAAATCCCATAGGCTTAACTATATGAAGTCTGCTTCCCGTTGCAGCACAGGTTCTTGCAATATTCCCTGTATTCTGTGGTATTTCAGGCTCAACCAAAACTATATTGAACATTTATCTCACCGTTATCCATTTAAGTATATACTAAATTATTATACATCAAATGGAAGAAAAGTACAAGTATTTTTTTGGGGATTTTTATGCTATTTTTTAAAAGCAAAAGAGTCTGCAAAGTGCAAACTCTCCTATTGTATATTATTTATGAATACAAACAATTCTATTTTATGGTTGCATTATTGTCCTTTTGGATTACGTCGTGTGCACCGCCCTCAACAATACTGGTTTCAGAAACAAGCGTCAGCTTCGCCTTTTTCTGAAGTTCGGGTATTGTTAAAGCTCCGCAGTTGCACATAGTTGAACGCACTTTGCTTAAAGAAAGCTCAACATTATCCTTTAATGATCCTGCATACGGAACATATGAGTCCACTCCCTCTTCAAAAGACAGTTTTTGTGCACCGCCCAAATCGTATCTTTGCCAGTTCCTTGCGCGGGCTGAGCCTTCGCCCCAGTATTCCTTATAATAAGTACCGTTTATGCTTACTTTATTTGACGGGCTCTCATCAAATCTGGCAAAATATCTGCCAAGCATAATAAAATCGGCACCCATAGCAAGTGCAAGCGTCATATGGTGGTCGTGAACTATGCCGCCGTCAGAGCATATCGGGATATAAACTCCTGTTTCTTTAAAGTATTCGTCACGTGCTTTACAAACCTCAATAAGTGCCGTTGCCTGACCTCTTCCTATACCCTTTGTTTCGCGCGTAATACATATTGAGCCTCCGCCGATGCCGACCTTTACAAAGTCTGCACCCGCATCAGCCAAAAATCTGAACCCATCGGCATCAACTACATTACCTGCGCCAACTTTTACGCTGTCACCGTAATTTTTTCTAATCCATTCAAGAGTCATTTCCTGCCAGCCCGAAAATCCCTCAGAAGAATCTATGCATAAAACGTCCGCTCCTGCCTCCAAAAGTGCAGGAACGCGTTCCTCATAATCTCTTGTATTTATACCTGCTCCCACAACATATCTTTTATGCGAATCCAAAAGCTCATTCGGGTTTTGCTTATGGGAATCATAGTCCTTCCTAAATACCATATAGCACAGTTTTCCGTTATCATCTACTATAGGCAGGGAATTCAGCTTATGATCCCAGATAATATCATTTGCCTCTTTTAAAGTCGTGCCCTCCTTTGCCCATATAAGCTTATCAAACGGAGTCATAAAAGTTTCTACCTTCAAATCCTTTTCCATACGGCTTACACGGTAATCACGGCTCGTTACAATACCCAAAAGTTTTCCGTCGGGTTTACCGTTTTCCGTGACTGCGATAGTCGAATGTCCTGTTTTTGCAGTGAGATTTATAACATCTTGCAAAGTATCATCAGGTTTTATATTTGAATCGCTTGTTACAAATCCGGCCTTATATGTTTTTGCGCGTCTTACCATATCCGCCTCGTCTTTAACCGACTGTGAACCGTAAATAAAAGACACTCCGCCTTGTGTTGCCAAAGCTACGGCAAGCTTATCGTCCGAAACAGACTGCATAATTGCCGAAACAAGCGGTATATTCATCATTATTTGAGATTCTTCGCCCTTTTTGAATTTAACAAGCGGTGTTTTTAAACTTACCGCATGGGGTACACACTCCTTTCCCGAATATCCCGGAATTAAAAGGTATTCGTTAAAGGTGTGAGAAGGTTCATTAATAAAAGTAGCCATTTTTTTCCTCCGTTAATACTGTTTTTATTACACAAATTCCCGGTCTAGTATATATAAACCGGGAATTAAGTTCCTCTATCCGATTTGCAAAAAGTCGCTTACTACCTGCACCATCCCGTCCTTATCGCAAACTGTGTCAAATATCTTTATTTTTGTCTTAAGTTCTGCAAGAGATTTGGGAATATCCATTCCGCTGATTTTGTTAAGCTCCTCAAGGAGTGTGAACTCGTCTTTTCCTGCAACAAATGCACAGCCGCGAAGAGCAATCAAAACACTTTGATTGAACTTAAACGGACTCGCCGTTGATGCAATAATTGTTTTTGATTTATCATTTTTGTCCGACAGATATTTTTTATATACCGAAAGTGCAACCGCCGAATGAGTATCTGGCACATAACCGTACTTCTCATAGCAATCTTTAATTTCTGCAAGAGTCTCTTCATCATCTGCAAAATCCGCATAGAACAAGTCGCTTATTTTATTCTTTACATCTTCAGTTACCGTATATCTGCCATTTTCGGAAAGCTCACGCATCCACTTTTTTACGCAAGATACGTCCCCTTCGGACAAATCATACAACAGTCTTTCAAGATTACTGGAAATCAAAATATCCATAGACGGAGAAATCGTGGTATAAAAATCGCGGTTTCTGTCATATGTGCCCGTTTTAATAAAATCGGTCAAAATGCTGTTTTTATTTGATGCACAAATGAACTTGTTTACCGGAAGTCCCATTTTATACGCATAGTAAGCCGCCAAAATATTGCCGAAATTACCTGTCGGAACAACAATGTTGACTTTTTCCCCAAGCTCGATTTCGTCCCCTGCCAGCATATCGCAATAAGCAGAAAAATAGTAAACAATCTGCGGAACCAAACGCCCCCAATTTATAGAATTTGCGCTTGAAAGTTTAAAATTATTTCCCGATAAGAGATTTTTGTACCCCTCGTCTGTGAAAATCTTTTTAACCCCATTTTGTGCATCGTCAAAATTTCCGCTTACAGCTGAAACGCATACATTATCGCCCGTTTGTGTTATCATCTGCAGTTTCTGTATTTCGGAAACGCTGTTATCCGGATAGAAAACTATAATACGCGTTCCATCAACATCTGCAAAGCCCTCAAGCGCAGCTTTTCCTGTATCTCCCGAAGTTGCAACCAATATTACAACCTCTCCGTTCTCTTTTGTCTTCTTCATAGACGTTGTTAAAAGATGCGGCAAAATCTGGAGCGCCATATCCTTGAACGCGCAGGTTGGACCGTGCCAAAGCTCAAGAATATATGATGTATCGTCAAGCTTATAAACAGGCGCAATATTATCTGTTTCAAATTTTTCCTTTGTATACGCCTTATTTATACAGTCTGTTAGTTCCTCCTTCGTAAAGTCGGTCAAAAACAGCGACAGAATTTCAAACGCTCTCTCACGATAGCTCATATCTGCAAGTTTTTGAATTTGAGATATAGTAATTTCGGGAAAAGATTTCGGGACAAAAAGACCTCCGTCATCGGCAAGACCTTTCTTTATAGCCTCCGCCGAAGAAATTGAAATATCACTGTTCCTCGTGCTGTTATACTGCATTTTTCTTCCCTCTAAACTATTTTACGTATTTTTTGATGTACTCCGGTGCATCATTTACATCAATTGAAACGGAAAGTTCAAAATCTATATCAAATTTTTTGCCTACAGCCTCAAGTCTTGACAAGAAAACTTCAAATCCATCCATAGAGTTCTTTACAATTTTTAATGTGCCGTCAACAAATATATTTGTAATATCAAAGTTGCCGCTTATGATTCCGCATATGAAACCTAAAAACTCGTCCCAAGATGCAATATCAAACTCCGAAGTATCGGTCATACGTACTTTAGAAGTAATATCATACATATTCTGCGAAATGTTATTGCTGATAAATACAACATTTCCCTGAGCACTCTTTGCTGCATCATTGACATTTGAAATCAAAACCTTTGTTTTTCCTGTTCCCTTTTTTCCGATTAGAAGTTGTAACATAACTAACTTCCTCCTTTTTAAAATTTATTCTCCAAGTCTTTTTAAAAGTTCTTCCTGTTCTTTTTCATACCCCGGTTTTCCCAAAAGCGCAAACATATTTTTCTTATATGCTTCAACTCCCGGTTGGTTAAATGGATTTACGTTTAATATATACCCCGAAATGCCGCAAGCCTTTTCAAAGAAATAGCAGAGCATTCCGAAATTGTATGGGCTAATTTCAGATACGGTAACCGACAGGTTTGGTACTCCGCCGTCAACGTGGGCGATTGCAACAGCCTCCGACGCCTTTCTATTTACATAGTTTACCGTTTTTCCTGCAAGAAAATTCAGTCCGTCAATATTTTCTGAGTCCTCTTTTATTTCTATATCAAAGGCAGGTTTTTCCGTCAAAAGCGCCGTTTCAAACAGCATACGCTGTCCCTCTTGAATATACTGTCCCATAGAGTGAAGGTCAGTTGAAAAATCAGCAGATGACGGGAATATTCCTTTATTTTCCTTGCCCTCGGACTCACCGAAAAGCTGCTTCCACCACTCCGCAAAATAATGGAGCTGCGGCTCATAATTTACCATCATTTCAATGTTTTTGCCCTTTGAAAGAAGGATATTTCTTATTGCCGCATACTGATAACACTCATTTTGACCGAGATCAGGATCATTATAAAGCGACATAGCGTTCTTAGCTCCAGCCATCATTTCATCAATATCAATTCCTGCTGCAGCGATAGGCAAAAGACCTACAGCTGTTAGGACGCTGTATCTTCCGCCGATATCATCGTTTATCACAAAGCTCTCATATCCCTCTCTTACAGCAAGGCTCTTCAGAGCGCCTTTCTTTTTATCAGTAGTTGCGTAAATTCTGCCCCTCGCGCCCTCTTTTCCATATTTTTTCTCCAAAAGTTCACGGAAAATTCTGAAAGCAATAGCAGGCTCAGTTGTTGTCCCTGATTTTGAGATTACGTTAACCGAAAAGTCTTTTCCCTCAACATATTTTAAAAGACTGCTAAGATATGACGAGCTTATGCTGTTTCCTGCATATACAATCTGAGGCGTTTTCTCATCTGTCCTAAACGGACTTGTAAGCATCTCTATTGCGGCTCTCGCACCAAGATATGAACCGCCGATACCGATAACAACAAGCACCTCACTGTCTTCCCTTATCTTCTTTGCAGCCTTCTTTATACGTTCAAATTCCTCTTTATCATATTCTTCGGGAAGATTTACCCAACCCAAAAAATCATTTCCTGCGCCCTTTTTATTCATAAGCATATCATGTGCCGCATTTACCTTTTCCTGCATAGCGGCAATTTCTTGCTCAGAAACAAAATTAAGGGCATTTTTATAGCTGAAGCTTAAGTTTCCCAATTCTGCTACCTCCAAATTGCCAAAAAAATCTTCTTGCATATATTCTAATACAATTTATGGTATAAATCAAGTTTTTTTTATATTTTTTTTACCAAATACTATTTTAATTTCATAAAAAGTGTTATATAATAGCTGTGTTGACCTTCTGGGGGTGTAAAATTTGGAAAATATTAAGATAATTGCTAAAAACAAAAAAGCACAGCATAATTATTTCATATTAAGAAAAATCGAATGCGGTATTGAGCTTTTTGGCACGGAAGTTAAGTCAATCCGCCTTGGAAAAGTGAATATTTCCGAGGCTTATGCACAGATTGACGATGGCGAAGTTTTTGTGACATCTATGAATATATCCCCTTATGAGCAGGGAAATGTCTTTAACCGCGACCCTCTGCGCCCCAAAAAATTGCTCCTTCATAAGAATGAAATACGCACGCTTATAGGCGAATCAGCGCAAAACGGATATGCTCTTATTCCGCTTTGTGTATACCTTAAAGATTCACTTGTAAAACTTGAATTAGGTGTATGTAAAGGTAAAAAACTCTATGACAAGCGCAACGATTTGAAAGAAAAATCGGCAAAGCGGGATATTGACCGTGCAATTAAGGAAAAGAACAAATAAAAAGTCTGCCTATATTTTACAGGCAGACTTTTTATTTAGTTGTGCTGTGGTATTTTGTCTTTGAACAACATTCCTATCGCCCAAAGTCCTGCAAGAGCAACAATCGTGAAGATTATTCTTGATGCAACAGCTCCCTGACCTCCGAATATCGCCGAAACGATATCGAACTTGAAAAGCCCAATACTGCCCCAATTTATCGCGCCTATTATAATAAGGGTAAGCGCTATATTGTCCATTGTATTCAAAATATCATCTCCTTTTAATTTTATATCAATATTATGCCCGTTTTTTTCATATTATATAATACAAAATTTTATAATACGGAGTGAAATATGAAAAAAATGTTCTTTTTTATGATATGCACTATCGCCATAATTACTTTCTTATTTGTATCCTTTTCAAGCGATATAAATACTATCAACGAAAAATTTCTGTCAGGTTTCGGAATAAAGATAAATCCGTCGCCTGTTTCCTTTGAAGAAATTAAAATTCCCGAAAAATTTAACTCTGCTTACTTAAACTACAATTTTTTGCAAATTCAGTCGGGCTTGGACCTTTTGGATTTTTCAGGACGGTCTGCCATGCGTTACACCTACAAAATCCTTAATTTTCCGCAAAATGACGGCAAAGCGGTATATGCAAATGTGATTTGTGTAGGTTCAAAGCCTGTCGGCGGCGATATTTGCTGTCCCAGCATAGACGGATTTCTCCTTCCGCTCAACTACCTCATATCAAATTAAAGAGTTCTTATAAAATACCATATACCTGCCAAAAATGAGGCGCCTATTCCGTAAACGATTACAGGACCTGCAATAGTAAAAAGTTTTGCACCCACTCCAAGTACAAATCCCTCGGTACGCGCCTCAATTGACGGTGCCGCAACAGAATTTGCAAATCCTGTAATCGGAACTATTGTTCCCGCGCCCGCATATTTTGCAAGTTTTGGATAAATATTGAGCCCTGTAAGCAAAACACCGAGAAAAATCAGCGTCACCGAAACAGCGCTTCCCGTAAACTCCTTACCAAGTCCAAGCGGTTCATAAAGTGCAAAAAGAAGCTGTCCGAAAGTACATATTGCGCCTCCGAACAAGAACGCCATTAAGCAGTCCTTTAAAATGGTTGAGGACGGCGATTTTCTGTCGGAAAATTCTTTGTATTCCTTTTTATCCATAAATATCAAACCTTTCTTTTTTAATTCATTCTTAATATTTCCTTTTTTAGTCTTTTTATTATTCTTTTTTCAAGTCTTGATATGTATGACTGTGAAATTCCTAAAATATCAGCTACCTCTTTTTGTGTCCTTTCCTTGTTCCCCATAAGTCCAAAGCGCAGACGCAGTATTTCCTGTTCACGGGAAGAAAGCATTGTCATCGCAA
Organism: Bacillota bacterium; assembly: GCA_024685565.1. Taxonomy (GTDB): domain Bacteria; phylum Bacillota; class Clostridia; order UBA1381; family UBA1381; genus UBA1738. The sequence goes on along the minus strand of JAIKVQ010000135.1, from coordinate 3,175 downwards.
TTGCTAAAAGTTTTATATCGACTTCTTTTTCAATTCTCTGATAAGTTATATCATTATCCGTACCTAAAATGTCCGATAAAAGCAGCTCATTCCCGTCCCAGTCAACATTAAGAGGCTCGTCAATAGAAACCTCAACCTTTGAAGTCTGATTTTTTCTAAGATACATAAGTATCTCATTTTCAATGCATCTTGATGCGTATGTTGCGAGCTTGATATTCTTTTGGGGATTAAATGTATTTATTGCCTTAATAAGGCCTATTGTACCTATTGAAATCAAGTCCTCAACATTTATACCCGTGTTTTCAAATTTTCGCGCTATATATACAACAAGCCTCAGATTGTGCTCTATCAGCTTTGATTTTGCCTCCTCTTCCGATATTTTTAAAAGCAGATTCTCCTCCTCCTTTTTGGTAAGCGGAGGCGGAAGTATGTCCTGTCCGCCGATATAAAGAAAATCGTTACCGTTAAAATACATATTTACGAGCTTTTCTTTAAGACTTTCCAAAAAATCCAACATTTTACTGTCCTTTCTACGTCATTATTCTGTTTAATACTATTTCATCTCTTAAATTTTCATCAAAAAATCCCAAAACTGCACCGTCATAGCTTTTTCCGCTTACTATTGCGCTGTCAAGTCTTATACCCATAAGCGTCCCGCTTTGCCCGACAGTTTTATATGGTATTATGCAGATGTCCTCACAGCTTTCTAAATCGGCTTGCAAAAAGTCTTTGCCCAAAAAATCGGCAACCAATTTTCTATTTGCCATAATTACGGGTTTCCCCATATAAAATACTGAGTTACCACTGTCATAAAGTGCTGTTTTTTCAATCTTCCTGTCTTTATAGCAAAGTGTTACTGTGCTGTGTTTTATGGATATCTCCTTTTTTATTTTTGTAATCACACCATAAACCGGCATAATCAGAAGAATAGACCAAAAGAATTGTGCATTCATAAAGGTTATTATGCCCGCAAGAAAAAATGAGCCGCCAAGAAAGATTATGTAAAAGGCAAAAAAATCTCTTTTTTTGCAAGGGCATATTGCAGCTGCCACCATTAACAGCGATAATAAAAAGCTTACGGGAGGCAGCGAGAGTATGCCGAAATAAGGGAAAAAAACAAGAACTCCCTGCACACCTCCCAGAAAAGCTGCAAAAAAAATGCGGAAGGGACGTATTTTTTTTGAACATATCAGATGTGCCATTACTACAAGCTCGGCATCAAACAAAAAGTTTGCAAAAAACGCCAAATCAAGATATATGCTCATACAATCTCTCCCTTTTAGGCATTATAACAAACCTTATGCTTGTATCTTGTCAAAAAGTGCTGTTGTTTTTTGACAAGCTTTCGACAAAAATATATTTCATATTCTTATTGAAAAAAAATAAAAAACACTGTATAATGTATTTTGTTAATAATTTTGTGCCAAGTATGGCAGAATGGAGATTTTTATGCCAGAAGAAAAACATATAACTTCAATAGGCGGTCAGGCGGTTATTGAAGGCGTTATGATGCGCGGACCTTTCAAAACCGCAGTAGCCGTAAGAAAACCTGACGGTGCTATTGAATGTAAAATAGACGAAAACGGAACGAAAAAGCATAATTGGTTTTTAAAGCTACCTATAATACGAGGCTGCGTAAGTTTTATTGAAAGTCTTATTATCGGAATGAAAGCTCTTATGTTTTCCGCAGAATTTGTCGATTTAGAGGGCGAGGAGGAAACGCAGTCGAAATTTGACAAATGGCTCGAAGATAAATTAGGGGACAAAATAAAGGATATTGTTATATATGTCGCTGTTTTCATTTCCGTGATTTTCAGCGTAGGACTTTTTATACTTCTCCCCACAGCAATAACGCAGGGAGTTCAGTTTGTTTTCGGTAAAGCCGGTATGGAAAAAGTTTCGCAGACAGGAACATTTGTAAGCCTTTGCGAAGGTATTATTAAAATGGCAATTTTCCTTACCTATATGTATCTGATTTCAAAAATGAACGACATCAAGCGCGTTTTTGAATATCACGGTGCGGAACACAAATCAATTGCGTGTTTTGAGGCGGGCGAAGAGCTCACATGCGAAAATGTAAAAAAATTTTCACGCTTTCACCCAAGATGCGGAACAAGTTTTTTACTTTTTGTAATGATTGTAAGTATTATTCTGTATGCACTTCTTCCAAAGTTCTCAGGCACAGAATATTCTGCACTTGAGCGCCTGTTTTTCCGTATGGGAACAAGGCTTCTGCTCCTTCCTGTTGTTGCGGGAATTTCATATGAAATAATCAAATTTGCAGGAAGAAGTAAAAATGCCTGTATAAAATGGCTGACAAAACCGGGGCTTTGGCTACAGCGCCTTACCACACGTGAACCTGATGAGGCGCAAATAGAAACCGCGATAGCATCTTTAAAAGCAGTAATTCCCGACGTTGAGGGCGCTGACAAATGGTGATTTCTGAGCTTTTAGCAAAAATAATAAAAGAATTTGAGGAAAACGGCATTGAAAATCCGCGGTTTGAGGCAAATCAACTTTTGAGCCACATCCTTAAAATGCCGTACGCAGAAGTTGTCCTAAATTCAAAAAAAGAAGTGTCAGTTGCAGATATAAAAACTTTATTGAATCTATTAAAAAGGCGGCTCTTACATGAGCCGCTCCAATACATTTTAGGAACACAGGAATTTATGTCCCTTCCTTTTTTTGTATCACCCGATGTGTTGATACCCCGTCAGGATACAGAAACACTTGTGGAATTTTTACTTTCCGAAAAGGAAGATTTGCCGATTTCGATTTTGGATATTGGTACAGGCACAGGCTGTATTCCCATTTCTTTGGCACACTTCAAAAAGAATTTTAAATGTCTTGGAATTGATGTGAGCGAAAAAGCAGTCCTCCTGGCAAGAAAAAATGCCGAAAACATCGGCGTTTCTGACAGAGTTACCTTTGAAGTATCAGATATACTGTCAGGTATCCCTTGTGGAAATTTTGATGTTATTACTTCAAATCCTCCGTACATAAAAAGCGATGACATTAAAGCACTTCAGCCCGAGGTGCGTCTTTTTGAACCGCACCTGGCACTTGACGGAGGCGATGATGGACTTATTTTTTACAGAAGAATTTGCGATATAGTGCCGAAAATCCTAAAAAAAGGAGGACTCTTGGCGTTTGAAATAGGATTTGACCAGTCGGA
>JAIKVQ010000120.1 GCA_024685565.1 Bacillota bacterium | reverse complement strand
AAATTCAAGCCTTTGACTTGCAAGAGGCGGGTACCTGTAATCCATAAGCATTTTTGAATTAAGTCTTAATACATACCTTGCAACACCCGAACCGCTGTCCTCCGCCTCAACAATTATCTTTTTACTCTCATTAGTCCATTTTTCATATTCCGTTGATGCTTCATCTTTATCACTTGTTACAAGAACACAATCCGGACTGATATCGTCAAGCTTCTGCAAAAAGATATGTTCTGTAAGATTTCCTGCCAAATCCTCTAAATACAGCTTTACGGTATATTCTCCGTCTTCTTCCATTGTTTCTTTTAATCTGTACTTGTCATTTTCCTTTGGGATAGTTACGGATTTTACCAAATCATCGCCTTTATATATCTTCGCCAAAACCGAATCGTCTGATAAATCCTCGCTTATCTCAAAATCAGAAAACAGCTCAAGACCTTTTATATAAAAGCCGCCGTCGTCAAATTCCGAAACCACTTCCGGCATCGTTCTGTCGAGCATTATGGTATAGGTCTGTGAATCGGAATATGCACCGAAACTGTCCGTTGCAGTCAGTACAAGGTTTACCGTATCGCAGTTAACATCAGCATATATCTTACTTGCATTTGCTATGCTCCCGCTTGACAATACTTCCCCTGTTCCCGCATCTGTCAGGGTATATGTTACTGTCACGGTATCTTCATCATCAAAATCCGAAGCATTGTAAATCAGCTTAACTCCGTTTGTGAATGCGTCCATTGGAAGATATGTAGTTTCCAAAAATCCCGCACCCAATCTTTTTAGTCTGTCGCCTGCTGTTTTATGCATTGTATATTCCACTCTTGTAAGACTGATTTCAGGTGCGGAGTTCAGGTAAAAGGAAAAGCCGTCATCTGTGGCAGTAATGCCGTTATTTTCTCCCACCAAACGCCAACCGTCCTTTATATCCTCTCCTGCTATTACAGTCTTCGACATATCATATATGCTTGTAACATAATACCTATATGCAATCTTGTATTTTGCTCTTTCACTATAGTCCGACATATCCCCAAACTCTGTCTGGAAATTGAGGCTTTGCGGATTATTTATAACGATTCGCTTTGATTCGTTTCCATTCTTATCTTTGTAAATGTGATAGTGTTCATCATCCGAACACTTTTCAAATACGGCAAGCTCAACTGCTGTTATATAGTAATCCTCTGCATCAAGCTCAGGCAGAGTAAAGGCTATTCCGTAGCCGCTGCCTATATCTTTTGCCCGTTTTACCTCGCCGTTTGATGAAATCTTGAAGATCTCACTTTCTGCTTTTGCGCCTGTTACCAAAAAGCAGCACAAAAGCACTATTATTGCGCTAATTATTTTTTTCAAGGCTTAAACACCTCCCTTTTATCAGACTTTCGGCTCTATAACCGCAATTATATCATCGCCAAAGTCCTCATCCTTATATTTGTCGCTGTTGCTTTTGCCGTCCGGTCCGCAGCTTGATATTACTGCAAGACCGCTCAGGCTCGTTTCGGGACTTGTATATACCCTTATCTCATATTTGTTATTCCACGGATCTTCCTTTATCTTGGTTTTAAGACACACGATTTTCTTATCTGTCCCTATACTCTCTATTTCTATCTCATAAGGCATATACTCCTTATTTAGCGTATTAACTGTCTCTGTAATCTTTGTCTCGTATTCTTCATCAGTATCAAGTTCTATGTTACCATTATCAATAAGGTAATTCCGAAAAGCTGTTGTCATTTCACGAAGATCCGATTCGCAGGTATCTATTCTGCTGTTATGCCATGACCTGTTTAATCCGACAGCGGAGCCTGCTATGATGATCCCGATAATTGCCATAACCGCTATTATTTCAATTAAAGTGAAGCATTTCTTCATCAATCTCTTCCCCCGTAATTCTGATAATTCAATATTTTTATCTGTGCATTCTCTGTATCTATGCTTATCTTTACATTCCCCAATTCACCGTCTTCAGTTTCGGTAAAGGCGTCTCTTACGGCATAGACATTATCTATTTCCATATCGGCAATAACATTGCCGTTTGGGTAGATACTCCGTATTTTCAGGTATATAGGCTTTAACTTGCTTCTTTTTTTCCAAAACTCTGCTCCGTCAGAAAACAAAAAATCCGGCTCGGTACAAAGATTGCAGACCTTAAAATCATCATTAAGTCCGCTTGTTATGGCAAAGACTTTAAGGCTATCCTCTTTTCCAAAATCCCTATACCCAAGAGAAATGAGATAATCCCTTGCCTCTTTTTCAACTATCTCTATCGGTACCTCGTCAATATCGGGATTGTCTTTAATCTCATCTAAAAGGTATGGGCATAAATCTTCTATGATAAAGCCGTTCCCGTCCCCGTCTGTTTCGTATGAGGCGGTAAGCTCCCTGTTGTCAAGGTAATTTATGAACATTCCTGCTGCTAAATCAACTCCGCTTTCTGCTATGTACCTGTTCTGTATCCTTTTTGCTTCTGCTTTCGTATTCGCCCTGCTATTTACAGCCATATTGAGTAATACTGCACCTACCGAAACTGTAAAAAGTGCTGTCAGCATTACAAGCGATATATTACCTCTTTTTTTCATTCTACATACCCCCTGAAAACACATCACTCTTTCTCGGAACAGCCTTTATCTCCATCATTTTCGGAGCTTGGTTCGGTTCTGTTGAATTCTTAACGGCTGCAAGATGGATATTGACTGTTTTTTCGTCCCTTTCAAAATAGCTTTCTTCAAAACATATATTAATCAGCTTCATACTATTAAGATACAGTCCGTCTGTGGGATAATCTTTTCTTATCTCATATACAAGATTAAAGTCTTCGTGTCCCGTTTCCCTTATTTTTAGCAGCTTATCTGTTATTTCAATTTCTTCTGCCGATTGTATTTCACGGGTAATGTAGAATACTTCCTCATTAAGCTTTGAACGGTTTGTACTTTCCGTCTGTCCGTCATAGATAGTATTTGACATAAGCTGTATTTGCGATATACAGGCAAGTCCTATGTATGACATAATAAGGGATGCGACAAGTACCTCAACTAATGTAAATGCTCTTTTCTTCACCTTATCATCACCGCCGTAATCATCTTTGTATTATCATTACTTCCAATCTCTATGCAGAACAGATTGGGCACTGCCGAAAGGAGACTGCTTGATACAATATCTCCTTCCGGTTCTGTAACATCAAAGGTGCCGTCACTATGAAGTTCGATTTTGCCTATACCGACAGCGGATATCTTCACATTCCGTCCCTCTGTCAAGGCATACAGTTCAGGCAGAGTTTTTGCATTTTCCCGTATTTCTTCCAATATGTTTATATTCTCTGTCAATTCCTGTATGTTCCTGTCACGGTCAAAAGCCGTTTTTCCGTATACCGACATAATTTTAATTGATGTTACAACCAGAACGCAGATAATTGAGATAGATACTACCGTTTCTATAAGCGTAAATGCTTTCCTCTTTACCATTTGTAACTAATCACAAATTCCCTTTCTGCACACTCGGAAAATGATTGCCACGGACCACCGGTTGTATAAATACCTGATTCAATATTATTGCTAAACCCCTCTGTTGAAGATCGTATTTCTCCTTTATCATAAATAACCGTTGCAGTATAATTATCATCCAAAACATGCTTATTATGATCTCTTCCATTACAAATAAATACGATTGCACCGTTTTTGGGATCGCCTTTATTCTCCTTAATGACCTGGACAGTGTATTTGCCGTTCCACGGATCTTCTTTTTCGCATTCACCCATTGGGTCAAACTTCATCCCGTTATCGAGATACATATTCATTTTGTCGTCTGCACATAAATCAGAAATGTTTTCACATTCTTCTAAACCTATCTTTTCCCTCAAGTATTGCTCTGCGGCAAGCTGAAAGTTTCTGAAATCGGACTTAATACCTGCCTCACGCGCACTATCTCCTGCAAAGTCAATTCTTGGTACTAATGCGACGAATAAAATGCCTATAACAGCCACGACAATCAAAATTTCAACAAGTGTAAATGCTTTTCTCTTTCTAAATATCATTGGCTTTACCTCCTTTTAAGACAATCACAGCGGCTTGGATTTGTTCCGATGTGAGTATATTTTTCACTTCCAAGCCGCTATCTTATCTTAATATTTAGTTTTTCTTATATGTAATTGTTGCACTTCCTGATGAAATAGTCATAGAAGATGCATCAGCGGCAGATATTGTTATATTGTCAGACTCGATGTTTGAGCTGAATCCTGTCGTTTCGCTTTCAATCTGACCGTCAACATAAGTAACAACTAAAACATAATTGTCACTGTCTGCACTTTTTAGGCTGTCTTTGCCGTTGCATACAAAGACAATTGCTCCGTTATTTGTATTGCCTACACTTGACGGCTTTATAATCTGAACGCTATACTCTTGATTCCACGGGTCTGCTTTTGTGCTATCACCTGTTGTTTCAAACTGCATGGCATTGTCCAAATACATATTTATTGCACCATTTCCACATAAGTCAGCAACACTTGCAATTTCAGAAACGCCGCCTTTTTCACGCAAGTACTGTTCTGCCGCAAGCTCAAAGCTTCTGAAATCGGTCTTAACACCTGTTTCTCTCGCCTTATCTCCTGCAAAATCGATTCTCGGAACAAGTGCGACGAATAAAATACCGATAACTGCGACAACAATCAGGATCTCAACGAGCGTAAATGCCTGCTTCTTGAGTTTCTTATCCTTAGCCGTCCTTGTCCAAAAACTTTCCATACATTTTTTCATAATAATATTCCTCCAATTTTTTGTTATTTTTTTATATATAAACAAGCTACTCATCACCATTTAAGCATAAAAATAACACCGCCCTTTCGCTTAAGATTTGACGATGCCGTAACCGTTATATATCTTTTTTTATTTTACTGTTTTTCATTTTTTCCCATATTCTTAAACATAGGACATTCATTATTTTTGCATAATGTTATATACATACAAAAGCATTCCGACCTGTCAAGTGCGACTAAATCTGCTCCCGTCTTGCACTTGGTACAAATTTGTTCATTCATTTCTCTAATCCTTTCCAAAATAAAAAGCTTTGCATCAAATCATGACACAAAGCCTTTTCATAGTTTATTTATTATACTTTTCAAAAAAGTCATTAACTGTAATCACAAAATCACTTTTTGGAAAATGTTTTGTATTGCCCGTTACAAGTAATGCGTGACCGCTTTTTGCAACCTCATAGAATTTCCTGTCAGCTTCATCAGTAAATATTTCTTCTGTTGGGCTTGCTACTATACTGATTCCTATTGCAGAAATCCAGTCTAAAAGTCCGTTAACTTCCGATTTTGAAAATCCGAATTTGGGGCGTGATAGCACATTCTTGTATTCTTGAAATATCCGATAATCATAGCAAGGAACAATTTCGCCGTTCAAAACCAAGCTCATAAATTTTGCAGGAAGTCCGTTCTTTGACCAAAGCGAAGAAACCAAAATATTAGTATCTATTACAACAGGCATATCATTCCTCCGTTCGAGCAGCACATATTTCCCGTTCGATTTCTTCATCACTCATAAAACCGTCTTTTGCCGCTTTTGCTCTCATTGAATTAAACGCAAGCATTGCCTTTGCCTGTCTTATTGCTTTTATAGTTTCCTCAAAACTGTCTTCTGCAATGTCAATTAAAAGCGCGGTGGGTTTCCCGTTGTTTGTTATTACAGCCTCTCCGTCATTATTCAAATTGTCCCAAATACTCTTTGGCGTTGTTCTTAGATCTCTGACCGAATAAAATTTCATAGATAATCACCTCATATATATAATACACTATTGTTACCACATTTGTCAACAAATATTGTTACATTTTTTGTTATTTGTATATGAGTTTCTGCAAATCCTCTCAAAAATGGTTTTAGATAGATTCTGTCATAGAAAAAAGAGGCAGGAATATGCTGATTACAACAACTCCTACAAGCAAACCGACTATTACTATCATCAATGGCTCTATTATACTTAATATCCGTTTCAGCCCTGTATCCACTTCATTTTCGTACTGTTCAGCAACTCTATCTAAAACTTCACAGATTTGTCCCGACTCTACTCCTATTTCAATCATTTGAAGCATAAGCATCGGGAATTTCCCCGATTTAGAAAGGGCATTAGATAAATTCATACCGGAAATTTCAATAAGCCTTGATGCTTTTTCAACAGCTTTTGATATTTCTGTATTTTTAATGGCACAGCTTACAGTATTTAATGAGCCCACAAGCGTAATACCGCTTCTCTGCATTGCTGACAGATTTCTGCAAAATCTACTGAGTTCAAGTTTTTTTAAAACATTCCCTATAATCGGTATCTTTAGTTTTAATCTATCTACATTTAACCGGATTGATTCAATTTTAACAGCCCGTTTATATGCAAAAAAGGCAATTATGATGAGTAATATAAAATACGGTGTTGATACCTTCATAAAGCTTGATGTTCCGATCACTATTTTTGTTATAAGCGGTAGCTCACCGCCCATAGACACAAGCGTTTTTACAAGTGTAGGTACTATTACTGTCATCATAACCCATAAGACTATAACCATAACAACACATATAATGACAGGATATATCGACGCACTTTTGATTTTGCTTTTTAGCCCGATTTCTCGCTCATATTGCTGTATCAGTCGTGTAAGTGTTTCATCAACCGTCCCCGACTCCTCGCCTGCATTTATCTGCTGTACCGATGCATTATCGAATTGTCCTGTCTTTTTAAGGGCTGTGCTAAGGTCTGCACCTTGTCTTACTTCATCTGCAGCTCTTTCTGCAAGCTTTTTTATTGCTTTTTCCGTACTTGAATCCCGTATATTCGTAAGGGCTTCGTGAAGCGACATACCTGAACTCAACATGAATTTAAGCATTGATAAAAATTCCAGCTTCACCTTTTTACTGCATCTTGAAAGCATAAGATAAATAATTTTTTTTATGTTCATAAAGTCGCGCATAGGACCTATTTCAATAATGTTCTCTCCACGCTTTTTCAGATTCTCCTCTGCTGATGATATATCGTCTGCCGTAACTATACCGCTTATAGTCTTACCGTTTGCTTTATTTATGCTCTTATATTCATAATACTCCATAATCATTCTCCGAATCATACGCCAGATTGCCTGTCGGCTCATCAAACATTACAATGCAAATTGTTACTGCAAGACGCATATCTCCTGCATATATGTATGTGTTTTTCTTGTTTGCTAATAGCATAATCCCGCCTTTTATACTTCTGCCATTATATACTGTCGGCTCTAACAGCTCTTCTAAACGCTGTTCAAGGCTTTTGGGTATTTCTTCTGGCGGAGGCACGGTCTTGGGCTGTTCTTCATATGGCAATACAGATTTGGGCGGTTCTTTTTCAGGCACAGGAGAATATTGCGGCATTTCGGCAATCTGCTCTTCCTCTTTATCATCCGCTGTCTCGGTATCTGATTGCTCATCATCCTTTTTCTCCGGTTCTTTATACCATGGAAGGTCTGTCAAGTCGTCATAAAACCTTTTCAGATAATCATATTCAACATTTTGCCTGTACGATATTGAACCAACGCTGTATTTTACACCCAAAGAATCAATATCGGTAATTACCTTATTGATATTTTTAGTATCACCTTTAAGCTCCATATCAACATACATTTTATAAACACCATTTTCCGATGTAACGCCTATATTATTGTATTTAGTAACATAAACATTGTTTTTTTCTGTTGATTTTCCGATAAATACCAAAAAATCTTCTTTTCTTATGGCTTTTTCGGAGTAAGTGCATTTTATATCCTCCATTTTCTCCTTGAGTTTGTCCTTTTCAGATTTTACTCTTTCGGCTTTTGCCATAAGCGGTGTAACATCGGTCATAAGTGCTTTTGCCTCAATCTTTTGTTTATTTAGTTCAGAAATTGACTGACGCATAGGTGACAGAATAAGCTTATACTCACCAAAAAAACACAAAACCGATACAATTACTATTAAAATAATCTTATCCCTCAATGTCAGCTTCAATGCCCGTCCCTCCTTGCACTACGATTTCAAATATGTTATACCTTTGCCCGTCATACATCTCGTGTTCCTCAATGGCGGTTATTTCCGCTTTTACTACATACGGTAGCTTAGAAAGCTCATATATGAATACAGAAATATCGTCCTGCTTTTTTCCGTATCCGCGTATTATGATATTTTTACCTGCCAAATCTTCTGTATAAGTTATTTCGCCACTATTTTCCGTTTCCGGTTCATCGCCTTTTTTATCCTCTTTCGAATCATCATCATCATCATCATCAGAAGTAGTATCCTCCTTCTTTTCTTCATCTTTTGTACCCTCATTTACCAGTCTGTCAGGAGTGTCAACAGAAATAATATGAACGCTTTCGGGGCGTATGTCCTCTAAGTTATTCATAAAACGCTCAAAGGGGAAAAACCTTTTTTCATACTCGTCAATAAAAGCGCTATATGCCTTGCTTTCCGACTCCAGATTTTCAATCTCGGTTTTGAGTTCCTCATACTTTGCATTTTTGTCGTTAATATGCTTTATCTGCAAAAGCAAAATCCCTGACTCTGCCGCCTGAAAAAGAATTGCTAAAAGCATAATAGCAAAAGCAAGAGATGCAATATATTTGAGGTATCTGTTAGCATATTTTTTCTTTATTTCGATCGGCAAAAGGTTTATTTTTTTAAGTCCGCTCATTTCGACCACCCCCTCAAAGCATTGGACAAACTGCCATACCTAAGGCGTTTGAATACTTTATATCAAGTCCGTTTTCTGATACTAAAACATATTCTCTGCCAGATTTTTCATCGCATATACCAAATGATACAGGTTCACATTCAAGACCCGTTACAGATTTTAATATCCCGTCAAAGCCCTTTATCAAAAAGCCTGTGCAGTATATTTTTGAAATAGCGACATCATTAGTCGCACAAAGGTCAATAACCCTTTTAATTTCACCGCAAAGGGCATTATTTGTCTTTTCTACGCTGTCAAAGTATATTTCATCATCAACCTGCAAAAGACACTCTTTTTCCCGTTCTGTTCCTGCCTCGTTAAAGCCCACAGTATATAAAACATCCCGTATTTCAGGCATTCCCGCACGGCTGTCTGCATCAAAAAGTGTATTAACATAGGTGTTAAATCCGCGTTCGATTGTTCTGGTATATACGGCTACACCGTCCGCAAATGCTGTTATGCGTGTGCTGTTTGTACCAAAGTCAATAAGCATTCTGTTTAAGTGTTCATATTCGTCAAAAAACAGCTCAGAAAGACAGTATTGATTATATACTCCGCAGGAAATGGTTGTAATTTTCATCTTGCGTTTTGCAAAAGCTGAAACAAGCTCGTTTGCAATACTTTTCTGTATAGCGGAAACAAGATAATACCTCACCGTATCCCCCGACTCCTCACGCTTTCCTAAAAAGGCATAATCTACAACATGTGTCAGAGGACTTACTCTTCCGAAATGCATATATTCTTTTCTTATTATGCCGTCAACATCATTTTCCTTTTTGTTCTTTATGGATACAATCCTGCTGTCAACAAGAAAATCGGGCAAGGTTATTGAGATATCCTTTCTGCCCCGCCCTTGAGCGTTCATATCCACTCTGTCTGCAAGTTCTTCAAAATTGAGCTCATTCTCCGCATTTATAAAGCCGGTGTCAAACCGTTCTGCGCTCTTTATAATAACCTGCTTTGCCGCATAATGAACATTAAGGATTTTTGTTGTATGTACTCCCACATCAACAATTATCTTATTCCATTTCACAATATTATTTTTAACTAAAATATCCATTTTTCCGTCTCCTACATATCATCAAAAAATACCGTTCTGTGTACCTCTTCCATTGTTGTTATCCCTGAAAGAGCTTTTTCGATACCGTCCTGATGTATTTTCTTCATTCCGTTTTTTATTGCCGCCTGCTCTATTTCGTAGGTTGTCGCACCGCTATCAAGAAGATTGCCGATTTCTTCGTTAAAAACGAGAAACTCCTGTATGGCTACCCTTCCTTTATATCCTTCGTTATTACATTTCCTGCAGCCTGTACCCCTATATAGCTTTACAGGTGCATCTCCGCATTTTAATACCTTTCTGTACGGAGAGTCAGCCTCTAACATATACTCTGTTTTGCAGTGCGGACAAATCCGTTTTGCAAGTCTCTGATTGATTACTGCAACAAGAGTTCTTGATATAACATAGGTGTCTATTCCCATTTTAGCAAGTCTTAAAATAGAAGATGCCGCACTGTTCGTATGAAGCGTTGAAAATACAAGGTGTCCTGTATTTGCCGCATCAAATGCAATAGCCGCCGTTTCTTCATCTCTTATCTCGCCAACAAGTGCAACTTCAATATCCTGTCTCAATCCCCCTTTTAATGCTTGCGGGAAAGTAACATCCATTGCAGGATTTATCTGTACCTGAACTATGCCGGGGATTCTATATTCAACAGGATCTTCAAAGGTTATGATACATTTGTCGGTAGAATTAAGAGCAGAAAGTGCTGCATATAGCGATGTACTCTTTCCCGAACCTGTCGGCCCTGTCAGTAGGATAATTCCTTGCGGTCTTCTGATAAGCTTCAAAAACTTATCCTCATTCTCCTTTGAAAAGCCAAGCATTGATACATCAAAGCCTGATTTATTCTTGTCAAGTATTCGTATAACCATGTTCTCTCCGTTTACGCTGGGGACAACTGACACTCGCAAATCCACAACTCTTCCTGATGTGTCAAGTCTTGCGTTGCCGTCTTGAATGATTTTGTTATTATTTACATCAAGCTTTGACATTGTTTTGATGCGGTTTATAAGCTGCCTTGATATGTTTATCGGTAAAACATATTTTTCCCTTAATGTGCCGTCTTCACGAAACCTTACATAAAGACCGTCCTCCTGTGGTTCAAAATGTATGTCAGAAACATTAGCGTCAACAGCTTCCCTGAATATTTTGTTTACCAGATTCACTATAACGGATGAATCGCTTTCCGATATATCGTAGATGTTTGCATACCGAAAGTCATCGCCTATTCCGATAAGCTCTGATGTATCAACCTCTGTACTGCCCTTTTTAAAAAGCCTGTCGGTCATGCGTTCAAATGCACTCCCGGAAATAATCAGGTATTGAAATGCACCCTTATACCCCGTAACATCTCTTATCAAATCCTCTGCATAGAGAAGTTCGGCAGGTCGTGAAGTCATTATCAGAATGTCCTTTCCGCATTTTTCGGGAAGAAACCCATACCTTGAAAGCTGTTTATATTCAAACTGTTTAGCAATACTTTCATCTGAAATATCAGGGTCTTTTTCCACTTTATACGGATATATCTTACCGTAAATATCGAGGATATTTTCTTCTGTCAGGAGTTTCATCTCACTTGCGGCAGTTTCGTCTCCTACGCCTGTTTCCTTTTTGTATTTTTCCGCTTTTTCAAACTGTTCCTTTGTTATGTATTCCAGCTCAAAAGCCTTGGAAAGCAAAGTATTAGCCACAAAATCCCCTCTTTCTTATGTTAAGAATTGAGCGTACTATGTTATAATCATCTGTACTTAATATATTTTTAAGGCTGTCTACGTCAATTCTTGAATTGTCTATATGCCAAATGGCGTTGTCAACTATATGAACATTTCCAAGTGCCGCTTTTCCTCGCATATAATCACGGACAGCGTTTGTCTTTTGCTTGTTAAGTATCATTGATGACACTACATCATCAACCGCCAAAAGCTCAACTAACGGAAGTATTCCGCCGTTTGATGTCCGCACCATTGTCTGATGCATTACACCCTTTAATACACTTGCAAGTTGTATTCTTATCTGCTCTTGCTGTCTTGGCGGGAATATATCGATTATTCTGTCAATACTTTCGGTAACGGACTTTGCGTGAATAGTGCCATACACCACATGTCCCGTTTCTGCCATAGTAATTGCGTTTTGTACCGTTTCCAAATCCCGCATTTCGCCTACAAGTATGATATTCGGATTTTGACGCATTGCAGATACCGTTGCTTCTGCAAAGCTGTAAATATGGATTCCTACCTCAATCTGTTCTATACGGCTTTTATCAGAAATATGTATATACTCAATTGGCTGTTCGACTGTCAATATGTTCTCGCTTCTTGAATGGTTAATCTTATCAATCATTGACGCAAGTGTTGTTGATTTACCCGAGCCCGTCGGACCTGCAACAAGAAATAACCCCGATTTTATTTCGGTAAACCTGTTTACCTCATCAGGCAGATATAGTTCATCAAGCGTCAGAATCCTGTTATTCAGCATTCTGATTGCAATATTTATTCCGTCCATACCAAGGTATATGTTATACCGAAAGCGGCGGAACATATATTTGAACGCTCCGTCAATCGGTTTCTTTCTTTTCTTCTCACGCAACTCCTTATATCCTTCAAGGATTTCGGGAGTAACTATTTCTATAAACTCATCAATATCCGATAGTGATATTTCGTCACCATACTGCTTCAAAGCGCCCTTTATTCTTATCCAGCTTACCTTGCCCTGTGTAATATGAATATCGGATGCGTTATTTTCTATTGCATATTTTAATATATGATTCACTTTATTCTATCTCCATTTATGGCTTCCAGTATTTTTCACTCATTCCTGTCAGGCTGACTCTGAGCGGTATATTAAATCCCACAGGTGTACCGTTAATAGGCGTAAATACATTTATCCTGTACGAGCTTGTAAGGTTAACGGTAAATGTGTTTCGGAGCTGTATTTTTCTGCTTACAGCATCAAAATAACTTGCCGCAACAGACATTGCCGCCCCATCGCCCATATTCAAATTTGTATTAAGTGTATTGAACAGTGCCGTTGTATTTGATGTCACCTGACCTGATATTTCTATTTCTCTTACTACACGCCTTGCGGCATAGTTTAGGTTGAGATAAGAGGTGAAGACTCCGAAAAAAGAGATTGCAGTTGCAATCAGTGTTAAAAAGACAACCGTTTTTATAATCAGCTCGTAATACACACTTGCTCTCTTTTTTATCATCGTCAGCACCTCTTTTCCTCTGTTAAATGCCAAATGTGTCATAGATCTTATCAACTATGGCATCCCACAAATCAATAATCGTGCTTTGGTATGTATTAAGGAAGAATGCTCCTACTACTACAACCAAGAGTATTACAATTAACCAGCCTGTGATTTGATCTCCGTCTGAATTAGCTAAAACGCATTTCATTCTGCCAATAAGCCCGGTTGCTTTCTTTTTAAGATTTGAATAGATTTTCTTCATTTTCGTCAAGTCTCCTTTTCGTTTTATATTTTATCATTACATTATGCCCGACAGCGATGAAAACAGGTTCATACCTATAACATAAAAAAGTGCCGCTACCGCTGTAACAACAATTGGTATGACGAGCATTTTTACTCTACCCGGTCTTTTATTCAGTTCACGCTGCATAACCTCCTTTACAAGTGTAGCCATATCTGAAATCAGATAGTTTAACGAGCTGTCCTGATTGTCTCCATTTTCTGCTGATATTAAGGCTTTGCTTAGTCTTGATACATACGCATTGCCAATACGCTTATCAAAAGCAGTAAAACCTTCTTCAAAGTTGCCGGATTTAAGGTCTATTACAAGCACCTCAATATCGTATTTTAGTCCCTCTCCCGATATTGACAGGTATGTTTCAAGAAGCTTTATAATATCCTTTTCCGTTTTCAAGCCCTGTGCAATCGCTCTTATGAATTTTGGGAGTTCGGACTCGATCAGCTTGTCCTTTTCTTTTAATCTGTCCTTAACCTCGCCATGGAAATGAAAAAACACTACAACAGCAAGGATAACCGAGAGAAATTTCATATTCTTGACCGTAGCTGACAGCAATAAAAAAGACAGCAAAAATGCTGTTATAGACATAATCGCTGATCTTGCGTAATATTCCTGCGGCGTAAAATTCATTCCCGCTCTTGCAAGCTGCATTGCCATTCTCTTTTTCTTGTGTTCCTCAACCCGTATAAACGGGGATATTAGCTTCACAACAGGAAGAACAAAATAGATATTAAGTACATCATAAAAGGAATAGTCCTTTTTTACAGCTATTCTGACGCCTTTTCCCGTACTTGCGGGAGGTAATCCCACAAGCTCACAAGCTACCACATATATTCCCGCTGCAAGAAGCACAAAAACAACTAATCTCATAATACTACCTCCTCTTTACAGCGGCTTATTTATTTTAAGCGTCAGAAATGCCGATACCAAAGTCATAACAAGCATCGTAATAACAAAAAACCTGCCGACAGGTGAGCATACTAAAATTTCAAACCACTCACTGTTGCTCCATCTCAAAAGCGGAATTATGGAAAAGGACAGCAGAATTGATGTGAAATAGTCGCGCCATACCTGCATCATAACGGTGTCAGCCTCAATCTGAAGTCTTTTTGCGTCATTCATACTCTGAATTATTGCAGGAAGTACAAACCTGTAATCCCCCGATTTTTCCTGCGACAAACACAGAATATCTATCCACTCTGAAAAGTATTTATTGCTTATTTTAAGCTCCAATCTCTGCAGTGCCCGTTTGATATTTGAATCGATAAAGGTAACATCAGTTATAAACTCCTCAAAAGGCTTCGGTATATCAAGCTTATCAAGATTTTCGCTGACTGCCTTTATTATGTCATTACAGCTTATATAGCTGTTTGTGATAAGGTTCATTGTGTTTTCAAGCATTTCTTCCTGATTTCGTCTATACCACCTTGCCCGTATTTTTAAGATGATATACGGCAGAGGAAGGGCTATTAAGGCTGTGACCAATGCAAGCACATTTTCCAAAAACAAAAACTTTCCGGAAATATATCCGAAAAGTCCTGATAAAGCAACAAAGAGCCAAAATGCATTTGTTGTAAAACCGCTCATCGACACTACATTGTTTATTGAAACAAGTATCTTTTCACTAAACTTCAGCCTTGAATATTTTTCATCAACCTGTTTTCTCTTTTCTTCCACCGTGTTTTTAGATAGCGAAATTCGCATTTTTCTTCGTATAGGATTTATGTCCATAATGAAGAACATTCCTGCAACGAGTAACAGAAATATAATTAAATAAGTTAACACTTGCATTGTTTCTGTCCTCCTATACAAATCTTCTAAGCTCTTCTTCTGATACGCCGCCATATCTTAATCTGCTTCGTAGCTGTTCCGACATTTTGTTTATCTGCTTATGCTCTCCAACAACCTTAATAATCTGACCAAATTCGTTATATATGTTTTCTTTGATTTCATACTTATACAGAATATTGCCTTTTATCCTGTTGTTTTCGATTTTCAAGCCCTCAAATATCTCGGCATATACACGGCGTCCGTCAGGAAGCTGTCTTTTAAACAAAATAAGAGGCATTGCCTCTAATATAAATTCAAGTATTTTGCCTTCGGACAGCTTTACTCCTGTTGACACACACATTGAAAGTATCCTGTTATACGCGTCAATAGCAGAATTTGCATGAAGAGTGCTTATAATTATATGCCCTGTTCGTCCTGCCTCAACAGCCGTTAACGCTTCTTTTCCTCTCATCTCGGCAGGGATAATCGCATACGGATGAAACCTTAATGATAGCTTTAACAAATCGTCCATTGAAATCGGATTAGGTCCGTCTTTAGTGACTGTATGTACCACTCTGTTTAATATTTTGCCGTTACCGTCAGTCTTAACGATATTCAGTTCTCTGGTATCCTCTATCGTATATATTCTCTTGTTATCATCAATGTTTTTTAAGAGAAAACCAAGATCTGTAGTTTTACCCGAACCTGTGGAGCCTGCTATTGCAAGTGAAACTCCGTTATTTATACAAAGGGAAAGGAAATCAAGCTCGTCCTCTGTAGCACTTCCCGACTTAATCATAAGCTCACGGGATATGACATTTTCCTTTTGCCGTCTTATTGACGCTGCACCACCTGTTTTACTGTCAACACACGGCGGTATTACTGCCGATATTCTTATACCCTCGCCTATAAAACTGTCAACCTGCGGATTGGAGCCGTCAATAATCGAGCCTCCGAGCCATACCATTTTCTTGATCTTATCGGTACAGTCAGCGGCATTTATAAAGGTTTCGGGGAGCATTATAACCCTATCCGGATAGACAACTTCTATGCAGTTCCAGCTATTGATATTTATTTCTTCGACCTCTGTATCGGATATGTACCTTGTTAAAGCCCCGAAGCCTGCCATATCCTCATATATTCTGTCCGCCACTTCCGATATATTATCACATTCATCGACAGACAATTTATTATGATTTAAGTACCTGACAATGAGGTTTTTTAGCTTGTCTTTTGCTGTATCCGAGTACATTACATTTATCAGTTCTGATGAATGGTTAAGAGATATAAGGTGTCTTACCTTATCCAAAACCTCTTTGTATGTTGTAGATTTACCGTCTTGATTATTTCCTTTCTTGCCCGTATTTACGCTATATATTAAATCATTGATATTAAAAAACTCTGACATCTTATACCTCCGCAATGATTTTTGCCGCAATACGCTGCATTATCTTTCTATACATAACTGCACCGGCCCTGCTGCTGTATATGAGCTTTCCCGAATTTTCCAATACTTTTGCGTTATCGACATAAGGCAGTTCAAAATCAAACTTGGCATTAAGGCTTTTGATATACGAAATCTTATCGCAGGTTTTGTCATAGCCGTTTAAGATATGTATTGTTTTGCCCGAAATATGCAAAAGACTTATCATGTTTGTCATAGAAGAAAACCATACACAATCCTTAACGGATGCCCTGTGAACATCTATGATCTTATCAGACATTGTTAATCCTATACTTGAAACGGGATTATTAAGCTCCTCATCACCGTCAATTATTACATAGTCAAATCTTATTATCGCATCATCTATAAGTTCCTTTACAGCGTCGCCGCTTATGGCGGTTAACAGCATTCCGTCAAAACCGTTCTGCACGGACAGAAAATACAAATTCGGATGGTCGGTTTCACAAAACATATTTTTTGTATTTGAGCCGTTTGAGATTGCTCTATAGAATCCCTTATCGGCTTCTACCCGTTTCCCGAACAATATTTGCAGTTCGCCGTAGTATAGCTTTGACGAAATGACTGCCACCATAAAGTTACGCTCCGCAATAGCCATTGCCAAATTCACCGAAACAGATGTTTTTCCTGAACCGCCCGATCCCCAAACGGTTATTACTTTGGCGTTCACTTTCTAAACACCCCTTTTCTCAAAAACAAGATGCAGCTTGCCGGAGTATTCGGCAACGACCAAAGCTTCTGCCTGTGTATTATTGACAATAAGGGTTATCGTTGAGGCGATTTTGTCTTTTGCCTCATTATCTATACTGCTATCGTCAATATCCACCGCCTCGCTGTTTCGGACGCTGTAAACTTCAATATTATTAAGTTCCGGTTTTCTTATAGCGGTATTATCTTTGTAGTAAATAACAGAAATAATGTCACCCGCCTTAATATGATTACCCACACCCGCCGCTATAGATTCAATGCTTACGGTTATGAGCTTCTGTCCGTTTTCATATATCCTGTCAAGCTTTTCGTTTGCGGCATAATCCGAAATCTTATCCGATAAAATAAGGTCATCAGCTTTTATATCGCAAATTGCGTATTTGCCGACAATATCATCTTTATTCTTAATAACACTTTTCGGGAGCCCGAAGCTTCCTACCTCTGTTTCAGTTACCATATCCTCTTTAATTTGTGTACCTGCATAAACATCAGAACTAAACTTAATTATTTTTTCTGTGTTGTTCTTTGATTTGTTTATGCCCGGAATAACAAAAAAGGCGACTACTGCCGCCAAAAGAATACACATAGAACCTAAAAATATTCTGTTTTGGAAAACCCTCATTTCATTTCCTCCTGCCGTATTATTTCATATATAGTTTCAACAATATTATCGTTACGGTCACAAATATTAAATGACGGGTACCGTTTTTTAATTCTTTTTGTATCTGCATCAAGCAGATATACAAACGAAGAATCAGAAATGCTTTTCCATTGATTATTTTCAAGAAAGAATGTGAATTTTCTTATATTCCACGGAGATGATAGTCCCAATATTATCTTTATATTGCATTTTACAAATTCCTGCATATTAAGCATTGGGTATCCCTCGTCCATTTTGAAGTTATCGCCTTTAGGCGGTATCAAATACGGTGTCCCAAAATCAATTATTACAAGATTATATTTCTTCCTTAACTGCCTCAGACTTTGTGGTTCTGATACATAGTCAACGCCCTTTATCTTTACAACTGAAAGCGATTCTGTGCCAGTATAGTCAACTATCGCCATGCGGCAGTCTTGTACTGCAAAGCAGTTTGCAAGGTTATATGCAAGCATCGTAGCCCCGGCGCCGCGCGTCGAACTCATAATCCCTATACAGTAATGCCCATGAAACTGTGAAAATGACTCTTGATATTTATTATCTTCAAATTGTTCATTTTCGTCATTTCTATCGTTATCTTTTTCATTAGACAATAATGTGTTCTCTGTATCTTTTAATATATCAGCAGCCGTTTTTTCTATTATTTCATCTTTGTCCCGTTGTTTTTTTATCGGTCCTTTTTTCGCAAACTGAATAAGTCTATCAATGTCAAAGCCTCTATCATCAAATATAATGTCAATACCTCTTGCTCTGAACTCTGATAGTTGACTTTTAAGGTATTGTTCTCTGCCTCCATTTAGTATGACGATAATTCTCATACTTTCCTTGATGCTTCGGATATCGTCTATTAAATCAAATATAGAGGATAAGGTAACGGCACTTGCGGCAATTATAACCACATCGGTCTTTTGTGCATTTTGTTCTGCATAGCTTAAAAGCTGTACCGAAGTCACCGCATTTTCAGCTTCAAATATAAGGTCATTCTTTACAAACGCTTTCTGCAGAGCTTCCTGCAAATGCGTTTCTCCAAATAAAGTTAAAACTCCCGTCATATCATATTTCCTCCAAGTTTTCCATAGGATTTAAGGCTTTTGCCTTTTGCTCGTTTAACAGCTTGACTGTAAATTCAAGTGCATTTTCTGTATCCTTTCTGTCCCGCTTTTGAAAAGCGTGAAGCAGAATAACATTATTATCCGCCATATAAAATATTATTCTTACCATGGTCCGTGCAGACCGTAATCTTATTTCATAAAGCTCCTTATATCGTTCCGTCCCAAAATGCTTTATATACGGCTCACATAAAATGTTTTTTTCATCTTCAAGATATGCCTTCATAAACTCAAACTTCTTCTTCGTTTTTGGCTGTGCTGTTTCTAAAAACACTTTTACGGAATTTTTCCTTTCATTATCAGTAAGTATGTATATTTTTCTCATAGTTTGTCCGTCCTTCGCTTTAATACTATTTTTTCTCCTGTTTCAAGAAAATGTTTATAATCAATAGGAGGATAGCGTTTGCTATCCTCCGAAAACCGTTCGTGTGTTTTATAGAACGAACAATTGCCTCTTTCACATAACTTCTCATTCAAAATACTGCAACATCGCCCTTGATTTGCAAAGCAGTCCTTAAAAATCAATATTTTCACCTCTAATTTCAAATTAAAAAAGAAGCACAAAATATGCTTCTTTCCTCGCAACGCAAAAAAATCACGATAACATTATATCACGGTCAAAATGTAATGAAAACCCCAAAACCGTGTTTTTTTAATATCTTTTTTATGACCGCTTCTGTAAATTCCTTAACTGATATTGTAAAATCCATATACTTTTTAATAATTAATTATGTTAATATGTTTTTGTATTAGACATTTAGTTATCGAATTTCTGCCAATTATTCTACTCTTCTTAAATGGAAAAAATTTTTAGGTTCTTTCAGATTCCATCCAAGCATTGGAGCTTTTTTCACAAAAAAGCATACCGAGCGTCCACTCTTGATATACTCATCATATGTTTTCTTTGAATATGGTTTTCTGTAAGTCCCCTCAATATGATAATCAACATTATGCAATTTTTCGGGTTCAAACACATTTCGTTTCATATAATCGAGCAAGATTGTTCTTGCATCGTTAATGACCATTTCATACTCACAGTCATACAATAAATAAGCCAATTCTATCACCGCAGGACTATCTAATGTGCTTATTTTAGCAACAGCGGGGTAATTAAAAACAATTGTTATTTGTTTAAGATCGGTTGAAAAATCTTTAAACATTGATAACGCTATATGTGTCTTTTCTTTGCTCATTTTGTCAACGGTTAGACCTTTTGCTTTATTTTCATCTTCCGCAAGAAAACATAGATTTTCTATGTAGCAATTTCTCCCATTATTGTCCATATGATCTACAACATACCCGTTTGATTTCATTTGTTCACACATTTCATCTCCATACCATTTTCTCATAATGTATAAATGAAGATAACCGCCCAGTTTTTCGTTATACAGATAATTCCCTTTTTTACTCCATGTAACAGATTGTATTTCTTCTAAATAATCATCTCGTATTGTTGCAAAGGCAACAAAGTCCCACTCCGGATGAGATATTGTTATACCATCACCTTCAATAGTGAAAATGTTTTTACTTTTTTTTGACATATATTCACCTCTTTGTTGCATTCGTTTATATGTAACTTTCCTCTAAATTATAATTATTATAAGATTATATTTATTCTTTGTCAATATAATTATCTACAGCTCGAAAGTGCCTACATTTCAAATGCATTTGACAGGTAAAACAATTTTTATATAATATAAAACTCAGATTTATTTATGAGAGGATGTTTGAGATATGAAAACATTAGATTGCTGTATTACAGATTATTTTGATTACTGCGATAATCAAAAGAAACTTAATCAAAAAACAATAAAGGCTTATGAAATTGATTTAAAACAATACTTTTGCTTTTTGGAGAGTAACGATGAATTTTTACAGAAAAACAAAATATGCAAGTATATTGAACATATACAGTCTACTTACAAGCCAAAAACCGTAAAGCGCAAAATCGCATCACTAAAGGCATTTTACAACTATTTGGTATATGAAAATATAATTGATGATAACCCTTTTAACAAGATAAGAATTAAAATTCGCGAACCTTTTATTTTGCCAAGAATAATTCCTAAAAAAACTCTTATTAAAATATTAAGTGCCACATACGGCGAACTTAGCAAATGTCAAACTGTATATGAAATTAAGTGCATAACACGCGATGTTGCGGTATTAGAGCTTTTATTCGCAACAGGTCTTCGGGTGTCTGAATTATGCTATCTGAAGACTGTAGATGTTAATTTGGAGTCAAATTATATAAAAACATTTGGAAAAGGTTCAAAGGAACGTATTATACAAGTGTGCGTACCAGATGTCTTATCGGCTCTCAAGCAATATAAAAAGCTATTTGAACAAGAAATAAACACTTGCGGTTATTTTTTTGTTAATAGATTAGGGAATCGTTTATCAGAACAATCCGTAAGGTTTATGATTAACAAATATGTATCCAAAATAAAAAAATGTCCTCATATTACTCCGCATATGTTTCGACATACATTTGCCACAATGCTCCTTGAGGCTGATGTTGATATAAGGTATATACAGAACATATTAGGGCATAGTTCTATTCGAACCACTGAAATTTATACACATGTGTCCAATGCCAAGCAAAAACAAATTCTATCGCGAAAGCACCCAAGAAAAAAGCTTGATGTCAATAAAGGATAATATCAAATTATCAATATCTATATTGGATGGGGATTGATATATTATGTTAAGTATTTACAAAGTTAGGAGTTTTTTTAAATCTATCATCGAACTCCTTATGAGACCACACATATATATTGCTACTATGTTCAATAAAAACTCAAAAATGGGACATGTTTTATTGTTCTGGGGAATCTTTTTGATTATTGGCATGGAATTAAATCATTTTTGGGTATTTCCATATTCAGTTTTTTTCTGTATAAACTTTACAATTATACTTTCTATTTGTATATTTACTCTAAAAAAGATAACAAAAAGTTTAAGTGAAATAGTTATAGATATTGGCTTTTATTCAAAAACGATAAAAGCTAATTACATATATGAAAAATACTGTAAGAATAGCATATTAAATTTTATAATTCCTTTAGCTGTAGTTTTGATTTTTGGAATAGGTGGATGTTTGATGTTTGGGGGTATAAAGCTAACGCCATCTCTTATTTGGTTTTTAACATACTTTTGTATTACGGTGTATTTTAGTATCGTTATTTATTTACAATACATTTATTTAGCTGTTTATATATTTATGTTATCAAAAAGTGATGGTTACTACAAGGGTAATAATAAATCTATAATAGATTATACTCCTGCAAATATTGGTTGGGTAAAAGACTTGACAAAACTTTCACATCTGTCAAGAAATGCCTTTTTTACTGTTGGCAGTTTATATATAATATCTTTTGGTGGTTTTTGTTTTTTACCAGGCACTGCAGCTGATATTAAATCCATAGAATTCTATCTTCTTTGGTCAATTATATTTTTGGCAATAGTTGTAGTCTTTCCGGCGATTTCTGTTTTAGAAATTATTTGGATAAAAAAAATAGTTAATTGTTTAAAACTAAGCTTAATTAACGACTTGTATACTGAACAACATTTATTTAATATGGCTGATAAATATGGGTTAATATCTTCTCTTAAGAATCTCACCGCAACTATTTCATCTGTACAAATAATGAATTCAAAGGATTACCCCATCTCATCTGGCTGGGGTATGTGTTATTCACTTATTCTAACAGTTTTTAATTTGATAGCATCTATAGCTACTATACTTCAATATATTACTCCATACCAAGGCGGCTTTCTGCATATTTTTTAGCATACTTAAAAAACTCCAAAAAACCGCAAATCCACTTTTGCGGTATATTTATGTTGTATAGCTTATTTATCCTATCTAAAAGGTTTTTATATTGTATGTCTGCCTGAGTGTATAGAAAATCAGTAATTTGATACTTTGCTATCAGATTTTGTAACTGTTGAGAAGTACAGTTTTTAATAAGTTCACGTTCTTTAGGTTTTATAACTTCATATAAAGTCGCAACTACTATGTTTTTTCTGTTCAAAAAAAAGTCCATATTAATATCGCCTTTGTGCTCTTTTAATTTATATGGACACATAAATACCTCTAAATCATTGAATACTTGAAATATATATCCAAAACGATCTCCTATGAATTTTATTTCATTTACAATATGTTGGTATGGAATTTCTTGATCCAGTCCAACATAATAACCGAACAAAAGGCTGTTTCCAATAATTTCTGATGTTTCATACTGAATTATTTTAGATATTTTATCTTTATTAAAGATATGAGCATCTTTTAATCTAATTTCTTCTAAAGCTCCTTTTGACATATAATATATTGTTTTTATCAGCGTATTTAAACAAATTATATAGTGTTGAGGCATAATTATCCCACTATTTACGCAGTTCTCTAGTCGTTTGAGGGACAGTGAAATCATATTGAGCGACAAGATTACAGCATCTTCAGGAGAATTGTCATAATGGTACGAATTTAAGCCGTGTCTTTCCTTATCATTGTCTATCCAATCATCAATAATTATGGTAGCTTTATGTATTAATTCGATACTTACAGCTGCGCTTGCTATTTTATTTATATCCTCTTTTGATGGATTTTGTTTGGAAATTAAAAATCCCCACAAGGATATTTGCGGTCGGAGTCGACTTCCTTGTATCAGCTGAGGGTGTTTCGTATCTAATATTTCTAATACTGCTTGCCAATGAGCATTAAATAACTCATCAAATTTAAGTGAGATATTTTTATTTTCATTATCCATTCTTTAATCCTCATCCAATATAGATATTGATAATTTGATATTATCCTTTATTGACATTTTACCACATTTTAACAGTTATTTCAACAATTTTTATATAAAATAATAAAATCCCATACTTTGGCTATACTATCGGTAAAAGGAGATGATTTTATGGCTGTATCACATCGAGGCGCAATATCATTTGGTATGGTTCATATTCCTGTAGCTTTATATACTGCGACTCAGGATAATGATATACATTTTAACCAACTCTGCAAAAAGGACGGCAGCAGAATTAAGTATAAGAAAATCTGTTCCCATTGTGGAGAGGAAGTTGAGGCAAATGGAATAGTCAAGGGCTTTGAATACGAAAAGGATAAATATGTCACCTTAACTGATGATGATTTTGAAAAGGCAAAATCAGAAAAGGACAAAACAATCCATATTTTACATTTTACTGATCTTCCCGATATACGCCCTATTTATTTTGACAAAACATACCATGCAATACCGGAAAACGGCGGAGACAAGGCTTTTCAGCTTCTGAGACGGGCTATGAAAGACGAAAATAAAATTGCAGTAGCCAAGACCGTAATGGGCACAAAAGAGAAGCTGCTTGCTCTTATCCCTACTGACACAGGGATTTTAGTGGAAACACTATTTTTTGCTGATGAAGTAAAAGAAGCGCCCAAGGAAATCGCATCTGCCGAAATGAACGAAGAAGAGCTTAAAATGGCAAAAACATTAATCGGTGCAATGGTTAAGGGCTTTGAGCCGGAATTATACAAAGACGAGTACAGAGAAAAAATACTTGATATAATCAACGCAAAAATACAAGGAAAAGAGATAACTGTTCCAAAAGAAACTATTATCGGTGTTGTGGATCTTATGGAGGCATTAAAACAATCTCTTGCTCAGGTTAGCAGTAGCTCATGAGTGATATATTTGAAAACAAAGGCATTAAACCTATGCTTATTGGAATTGAAGGCGAGGCATTTGATTCTCCGGACTATTTGTTTGAATTAAAGCTTGACGGCGAACGCTGTATTGCATATCTTGATGAAAACAGAACAGATTTACGAAACAAACGAAATATAAAACTTCTGCCCAAAGTGCCTGAGCTTTCCGAAATACACAAGCAGGTAAATTGCAGATGTATTCTTGACGGCGAGCTTTCCATATTAAAAGACGGAAAACCTGATTTTAGCGAGATACAGCGACGATCTCTTATGACAAATTCCGCAAAAATAGACATTGCATCAAAAAAGTATCCTGCCTGCTTTACCGCTTTTGATATTTTATATTATATTGACCGCCCAACTACCGACCTTCCCCTTACTGAGCGGAAAGAGCTTCTCGGTAAGATCATAAGCTCTGAAACGGACCGTTTTGCAATATCACGGGTAATTGAAAATAACGGCATCGCTCTATATGACCTTGTCAAGTCCATGAATTTAGAGGGGATTGTAGCAAAGCGCAAAAACAGCCGTTACTATTTCGACAAACGAACAAAGGACTGGATTAAATGCAAATATTTAAAAGACGAGGATTTTGTTATTTGCGGTTACATTCCTAAATACAGTGGCAATTCGAGCATTATTTTAGGGCAATACTGTAATGGTATTTTAAAGAACAAAGGTCATGTATCAATAGGTGTTAGTAACGAAGCTATGAAAAAAATCAAATCCCAAAAAACAATTTTGCCGTCATTTCAAGCTGACGATAATTCAATCGTTTGGATTGAGCCTAATCTTTGCTGTACCGTAAAATATATGACAAAAACAAAATCCGGAAATCTGCGTCAGCCTGTTTTCAAAGGTATAAGACCAGATAAACTCCCGACAGATTGTATTACAACATCATAAAACAAAAAAGGCACTTCACAAATGAAGTGTCTTTATCGTTGCATTTTTTCTGCCTATTTTATGTATAATTCCATAAACCGCATAAACATAAATAACGCTTACGGCAATGTTAATATGCATATTTTTCTTAACGACATATATTTTGCGTTTATGGCATTTTTAATAGTTATGGGGCTTGTTTTTGAGCGACGGAACACTTTATGACTATATCATCATATTACCAAAAAGGAAAATATGCTCCCGAACACTTTTTCTTCCGTAAATATTTATATAATAGGTCGAAAAGTTTTCTGCCAATTATATATACAAAAATTAAATAATAAATGAGTTCTGAATACTCGACCTTTTTCTCTTCATTGTTCAATTCAGTCATTTTATTACCACTACCTATTTTTTTATATATCGTTGGTTTCTGCTATGTGGTTTATCAGGCAAGGTCAT
>JAIKVQ010000119.1 GCA_024685565.1 Bacillota bacterium | reverse complement strand
TCTAGCGTGACAGGCTAGCGTTCTAACCAGCTGAACTACCGGGCCAGATATAAAATGGTGGGAGTTACAGGGCTCGAACCTGTGACCCTCTGCTTGTAAGGCAGATGCTCTCCCAGCTGAGCTAAACTCCCAAATGCCACTCGGCGTGACGACAAAGAACATTATAACAACTATCCTAAATTTTGTCAAGCAATTTTAATAAAAAAAAATAATTTTTTTTTATAATAGTAAATTTACGGAATTTACCTGCTATTTATTGACAAAAACGGCATAAAGTCTTATACTTAAATAAAAAAAGGAAAAGTGAGGTTTTTTAAATGAACACTACATTGGTTGTTATGGCGGCAGGTATGGGCAGCCGTTTCGGGGGACTCAAGCAAATGGAGCCTATCGGCCCAAACGGCGAAGTTTTACTGGATTTTTCGGTTTATGATGCAAAAAAAGCAGGTTTTAATAAAGTTGTTTTTGTTATTAAGGAAGAGATAAAGAAAGATTTTATAGAGCTTGTTGGCAAGAAGGTTGAAAAGGTGATAGATGTAGAGTATGTAATGCAGGATACGTCCAACCTTCCCGAAGGCAGAAAAAAACCGTGGGGTACGACTCATGCAATTTTGTGCTGCAAGGACGCGGTTAAAGAGCCGTTTGCCGTTATAAACGCTGATGATTATTACGGCGCAAATGCATTTACGGAAATTCACGCTCATCTGGAAAAAGCAAAGGGCTTTGATTTTTGTATGGTTGCATACGACCTTGAAAAAACACTTTCAGAAAACGGTACTGTTGCGCGCGGTTGCTGCGAAATTGAAAACGGATACTTAAAAAATATTGTGGAAAGAACAAAAATTGACTCTCAGGGAAGATATACAGATGACGGCGAAACATGGACTCAGCTTCCGCTTGACCAAAAGGTTTCAATGAATTTGTGGGGATTTACAACCGATATATTTGCAGAACTTCAAAAGGAATATGACAACTTTATGCAAAACGCAAACCTTTTAAAAGACGAATGTCTTATCCCGACGCTTGTTGACAAGCTGATAAAGAGCGGAAAAGCTACCGTTAAGGCATATTCCAACAAGGATAAATGGTACGGCATAACCTACCGCGAGGACAAGGAAGAGGTCCAAAAGGCAATTAAGGAGCTTTGTGATAAAGGCTTATATGACGGAATATAAAGGGAGCTTTATATGATTGCTTATATTTGGCCGATTGCACTGGTGGTGCTGTCAAATACTGTATATCAAATCTGCGCAAAATCTGTGCCGAGCGGGATAGACCCATTTGCATCGCTCACTGTTACATATCTTGTGGGAGCACTGGCTTCTTGTGTAATGTATTTTTTTCTGAACGGGGGCTCAAATCTCGTTGCAGAGTACGCAAAACTTAACTGGGCACCGATTGCACTGGGAATAGTCATTGTAGGGTTAGAGGTTGGCTGGATTTACGCCTATAAGGCAGGCTGGCAGGTAAGTACGGGATTTATTGTGCAGAGTGCATTTCTGGCGGCTGTACTGCTTGCTGTCGGACATATTATTTATCGCGAGGATTTGTCATGGAACAAGATTTTGGGTGTTATAATATGCCTTGTGGGTCTTGGATTTATAAATTATAAATAATTTTCAAAAAATGCGCCTGAAAGGGCGCGATTTTTTTGAAAAAGATGTTGACAATAGGAAAAACAAGTGCTATAATGTCTGCTGTAAAGTTTTTTTGGTTTACACCAAAGGCGGTGCGTTATGGCAAAGAATTTGCATGAGGGCGTTTTGCTTGATTTTTACGGAGAACTTTTGACCGATAAGCAAAAAAGGGCGCTTGAGCTTTATTATAACGAGGATTTGTCCCTTGCGGAAATTGCGGAGGATATGCATGTTTCGCGTCAGGGGGTACGCGCTTTTATAAAGCAGGGAGAGGCGCATCTTGCCGAATTTGAAGAAAAACTTGGTATGTTTGAACGCTTTTCTTCAATAAGCAGGCTGTCAAAGGAAGCAAAAACGATAGCAAAGGAGTTTCCCGAAAGCAAGGAAAAACTGATTAAAATAATAGAAGAAATTGAAAAGCATCTGCAAGGGAGGTAGACCCCGTGGCATTTGAAAATCTTGGCGAAAAACTTACAGGAGTCTTTAAAAATTTAAGAGGAAAAGTAAAAATCACCGAAAAGGACGTAAAGGACGCTATGCGCGAGGTGAAGCTTGCACTTTTGGAGGCGGACGTCAACTTTAAGGTGGTTAAGGATTTTATCTCTCGCGTTTCGGAAAAGGTTATGAGTGCCGAGGTTATGGAAAGCCTTACTCCCGCACAGAACATTTTAAAAACGGTGCGCGAAGAACTTACCGAGCTTATGGGTTCAGAAAATGCAAGGGTAGAGTTTGCGAAATCTCCGCCGACAGTAATTATGATGTGCGGTCTGCAAGGAGCGGGAAAAACCACAGCATCGGCAAAAATTGCGCTCAATATGCGGAAAACTATGGATAAGCGTCCGCTGTTGGTTGCATGCGATGTTTACCGCCCTGCGGCAATTAAACAGTTGGAAGTTTTGGGAAGCCAGATAGATGTTGCAGTATTCCAGATGGGTACGGAGGAGAGCCCTGTAAAAATTGCCGAAAAAGCGATAGAACACGCAAAAAAACACGGCAATAACCCCGTGATACTTGATACAGCGGGAAGACTCCATATTGATGATGAACTTATGGAGGAGCTTGAAAACATAAAGAGAAGCACAAATCCGTCGGAAATTCTGCTTGTGCTTGACGCTATGACGGGTCAGGACGCAGTAAATGTCGCCGAGAATTTTAATCAAAGACTTGGTATAACAGGCGTGATTTTGTCAAAACTTGACGGCGATGCAAGAGGCGGTGCTGCGCTTTCGGTAAAAGCGGTTACAGGGAAGCCGATAAAATTTGTGTCGATGGGAGAGAAACTTTCGGAGCTTGAGCCGTTTTATCCCGACCGTATGGCAGGAAGAATTCTCGGTATGGGCGACGTTATGACGCTTATAGATAAGGCACAGGAAGTTGCTGATGAAAAAGAGGCGCAGGAACTTGAGCAGAAAATACGCAGTCAGACCTTTAACCTTGATGATTTTTTGGGACAGCTTCAGCAGATAAAAAGGATGGGCTCAATAACAAAGCTAATCGGAATGATGCCCGGGATTGACAGAAAGATGCTTGACAAAATAGACGAGGCGGACAGTGAGAAAAAGATGAAACGCACTGAGGCGATAATACAGTCTATGACGCCTTATGAGCGGGAAAATCCGAAAATTATCGCGGCAAGCCGTAAAGTCAGGATTGCAAAGGGCAGCGGAACTCGTGTTCAGGACGTGAACGAGCTTTTAAAACAGTTTGAAGGGATGCGTCAGATGATGAAACAGTTTTCCGGCGGAAAACAGGCAAAAATGCTCAAGAAAATGAAGAAATTCGGGAAAAGGTATTAAATCCGCAAACGGATTTTATATACAAAAAACGCATTTTGGGGAGGTGAAAAGAATGGCAGTAAAAATCAGACTTAGAAGAATGGGCGCTAAAAAAGCTCCTTTTTACAGAGTAGTTGTTGCTGACGGAAGGTATCCGAGAGACGGAAGATTTATCGAGGAAATCGGCACATACAATCCGCTCACTAATCCTGCAACCGTGAATATCGATGCAGATATGGCAAAGAAATGGATTGCAAACGGCGCACAGCCTACAGATACTGTAAAGGCTCTTTTGAAGAAACAGGGCATACTCTAAGAAATGCTTTGGTTTTTGTGAAAGGAAACTGACTATGAAAGAAGTATTGGAAATCATTGCAAAAGCATTGGTAGAAAACCCTGACGAAGTCAGCGTAACAGAGTATGAAGACGGTGACTCTATAACCTTGGAACTCCGCGTCGCAGATGGGGATATGGGCAAGGTTATAGGAAAGCAGGGCAGGATTGCAAAGGCAATCCGAACAGTTGTAAAAGCTGCCGCAAGCATTGAAAACAAGCGTGTGTCGGTGGATATTGTTCAATAAGTTTATGTTAAAATGAGTGTCATAAGGCACTTATTTTAATATAAACGGGATTGTTTGAAAGGGATTGAAAAATGGACTTTTTGGAAATCGGTAAAATAATCAACACTCACGGACTTAGAGGAGAGGTTAAAATATCAGCGTGGACAAATTCTCCTGAGGATTTTGAAAATTTTTCCTATGCACTTACCAAAAAGGGCGAAAAGCTCAATATCGAGGGAATAAAGTATCAGAAAAACAACATAATAGTAAAATTCCGCGAGATAAATTCAATTGATGAAGCGGAAGGGTATAAAAATTCGGTACTTTGCCTGCCAAAAGAGGAAATGGGCGAACTCCCCGAAAATGTTTATTATATAGCAGACCTTTTGGGCTGTGAGGTTTTTGAAGTTTCCGGAGAAAAAATCGGCATTTTACAAGACGTTTTCTCCACAGGTTCTAATGATGTTTACGATATAAAACGCGAAAATGCGAAAAATCTGCTTGTGCCGATTATTGATGGAGTGGTGAAATCGGTAGATACCGAAAATAAAAAAATTGTTATAAAAATTCCCGAAGGACTTGAAGACGAATGATAAAATTTGATGTTTTAACGTTATTTCCGGATATGTTTTCTGCTGTACTTGGAGACAGCATTATAGGAAGAGCGCAGGAAAAAGGACTTTTGGAGCTGAATTTGATAAATATACGCGACTTTTCCAAAAATAAGCACAGAAAAACCGACGACTATCCCTTTTCGGGTGGCGGAGGCATGCTTATGACTCCTCAGCCTGTATATGATGCTTATATGAGCGTTGCAGGCAATAAAGAAAACAAGCCTCATACCATATATCTTTCTCCGCAGGGAAAGACCTTCAATCAAAAAAGAGCAAGGGAACTGTCCAAAATGGAGGAAATAGTCCTGCTTTGCGGACATTATGAGGGAATAGACCAGCGTGTTATAGATATGATTGTTGATGAAGAAATATCAATGGGCGACTTTGTTTTAACGGGCGGAGAAATTCCCGCTATGGCAGTCATTGATGCGGTAAGCCGTATGATACCGGGAGTTTTGGCAAATGAGAAATCATACGGTGACGAAAGCCATTATGACGGACTTCTGGAGTATCCCCAATACACTCAGCCGCGCGAATTTATGGGGAGAAAGATCCCTGAGATACTTATTTCGGGACATCATAAAAATATAGAGAAATGGAAACGTGAGCAATCGCTTGCCGTGACGAAGAAAAAACGTCCCGACCTTTTAGAGGCGGCGGATTTATCGGAGGAGGACAGACGGTTTCTTGCAGAATTTGACAAATAGTATTATTTAAGATATAATAACGGTAATTGCAAAAAAAGCACACAACATAGCAAATTTCATATTATAAATTATGATATTTGTGTTTTGGGGGTGCTTTTATGAGCAGATTTATTATAGAAGGCGGCAGTAAAATGGAGGGCGAAATAAATGTCCAAGGCTCCAAAAATGCCGTTCTGCCGATACTCGCGGCAGCCATTTTAAGCGACGGAAAAAATGTTATTTATAATTGTCCAAGGCTGCGCGATGTCGATATGACAATTGAAGTTTTAAAAAATCTTGGCTGCAGGATTGATTTTGAGAGAGATTGCCTTGAGGTAGATGCATCGGGTATATCGGGATATACGATACCTGATGAGCTTATGCGCCAGATGCGATCCTCTATAATATTTTTAGGGGCAATTATAACCAGGTTCGGAAAGGCAGAGATTTCGATGCCCGGAGGCTGTGAAATAGGTAACAGGCCGATAGATTTGCATCTTTCCGCACTTCGCCAGCTTGGAGTAGGGATTACAGAATCTCACGGCTTTATTCACTGTGTGCGTGAGAAGAGCACGCCTGCTGATATACACCTTAATTTTCCCAGCGTGGGTGCAACGGAAAATATAATGCTGGCAGCGTGTATGACCGACGGTATAACAACAATCAACAATGCAGCGCGAGAACCTGAAATCATTGACCTTGAACGGTTTTTAAACCGAATGGGGGCAAGGATAAGAGGAGCGGGAAGCGACCGTATAACAATCGAGGGTGTACATAAGCTCTACAATGCGGCTCACACAATAATTCCCGACAGAATAGTTTCCGCAACATACCTTGCATGCGCATTGGCGTCGGGCGGAACGGTTGTGCTTAAGGGTGCAGACAGCTCGCATATGGGTGCTATGCTGAGCGTCTTGAAAAATATGGGTGCAGAGATTTATGAAGATAAGCAAAAGATTGTGGCGGTATCGCCGCGTCGGCTTAAGAGTATAGGCACTATAAAAACTATGCCATATCCGGGGTTTCCTACAGATATACAGTCACCTTTTATGGCGCTTGCAACACAGTGTGAAGGCTCAAGCGTGTTTGTAGAGAACATTTTTGAAAACAGATTCAGGCATATTGAAGAGCTTGTCCGAATGGGAGCAGATATTAAGGCGGACGGAAGAGTTGCTGTTGTAATAGGAAAAAGTGCTTTAACGGGGGCGAGGGTTGCCGCACCGGATTTAAGGGGCGGTGCTGCACTTATTGTGGCAGCACTTGCAGCGGACGGAACCACCGAGATAGAAAATATAACATATATTGACAGAGGATATGAGGCTCTGGAGGAAAGGCTTTCCTCCTGCGGAATTGATATAAAACGAAGAGAGTGAATTTATGGCAAAACGTAAAGGTGCGGGCGATATACAGACTCGTCACGACGAGAGACGTAAAAAACGCATAAGAGAGCAAAAAATGAGAAGAATTGCATTTTTTTCATTTCTTGCTCTTGTTGCCGTGCTTATCGTAATGTTTTTCACACCTCTTTTTAATATAAAAAATGTAGAGATTGCGGGAAATAACAGGATTTCGAATGAGGAAATAACCAGCACAGTAGGAGAGATTGAGGGTAGAAATCTTTTCTCTTACAGAAAGGGTAAAATAAAGAACAGACTTTATAAACTTGCATATGTAGAGAAAGTTTCGGTAAAGAAAAAGGCATTCCCGCCGACAATAAGAATTGATATAAAGGAATGCATTCCAGCGTTTCAGGCGGAGTATGCAGGAGGCTTTGCTGTAGTCAATAAATCGGGCAAGGTGCTTGAGCAAGCGGGCGAAAAGATAGAGGGAGTTCCGACTATGCAGGGGGTTTTAATATCCTCGGCAAAGGAGGGCGATACGGTTGCATTTAAAGATGCCGAGGCGCAAAAAATTATCATGTCCTGCATAGAAAATATGGAAAAAGCAGGCATAATATCAGATATTACCGTTATGTCTTTTGAGGATATGACCAACATAACCTTTAATTATCAGAACAGACTTGATGTCATATGCGGTACGCATATAGATTTTCAGCGAAAACTTGCGCTTTTTAAAGAAGCTGTAAATTCCAATAAGCTGACCGAAAATTCGCGTGGAACGATAAATCTTTCAACTACGGGAAAGGCGATATATACACCTTAAAGAAGAAAAAACACATTTTTTCAAAAAAATACAAAATAACTATTGAAATAATTAAAAAAACATAGTAAAATAAAAGTGTATATTTGTAAGATGAATAACTAAGGAGGACAGTATATGGATAACAATATAGAGCGCGTAGCTGAACCCGCTGTTACACAGCCCACAGACGGTGCAAGAATTAAAGTTATAGGCGTCGGCGGCGGTGGAAACAATGCTGTTGACCGTATGATTGAGGCAAATGTTGCAAAAGCAGAATTTATCGCAGTAAATACCGATTTGCAGCAACTCAAAACAGTTAAAGCACCGATTGCGTTGCAGATAGGTGCAAGACTCACGCAAGGGTTAGGCGCAGGCGCAAAACCTGAAATAGGTCAGAAAGCGGCGGAAGAAACAGAAAATGCAATAAAAGAGCTTCTTGAAAATACAGAGATGGTATTTATAACAGCAGGTATGGGCGGCGGAACAGGAACAGGCGCTGCACCTGTTATTGCAAAGCTTGCAAAGGATATGGGAATACTTACCGTTGCAGTTGTAACCAAGCCGTTTTTCTTTGAGGGTCCTCAAAGAGCAAGAAATGCAGAGCAAGGCATTGAGAGTTTAGCTACAAATGTTGACGCAATCGTTACAATTCCTAACGACCTTCTTTTAAAAACTGCGGACAAGAAGATTTCCATAACAGATTCTTTCAGGCTCGCAGATGAAGTTTTAAGACAAGGCGTTGAGGGTATCATTGAAGTAATCGCACAAAACGGTATCATAAGCTGTGACTTTGCTGATGTAAGCACTGTTATGCGTGACTCTGGCGTTGCACATATGGGTATAGGTATCGGCAAGGGTGAAAATGCGGCTCAGGATGCTGTAAGAGCGGCAATAGAGTCTCCGCTTTTAGAGACAAGCATAGCAGGAGCACATAACGTACTCCTTAACATAACGGGTGGAACGGAGTTCTCGCTTGTTGATATGGGCGAAGTTTCGTCGATTGTCCGTGAGATGGTTTCTCAGGACGCTACCATTATCGTCGGAACTGCAGTTGACGAGAATATGAAGGACGAAATCAAAGTAACCTTGATTGCAACGGGACTTAATGCGAAGAATAAAAGAGGCGTAAAAACAGAGCCGATTATTCCCGGAATGCCAAAGACACCCGACTTTGGCTCAAGGACACCGTCCTTTTCCCCTGTAAATGATGATGACGCAATTTTTTCAAGAACACTTAAAAAGGGAATGGACAGTGTAAATGTACCGTCTTTCTTCAAAACCAAAGAATGATTGAGATAAAATAAAAAGCAGAAATGATTTAATCATTTCTGCTTTTTTGTTTTAGCAGCCACAGCCGGAATTTTCGCCGTCGATGTCGTCTTCAAAGCTACCGCGTTCCGGAGGGAAGAACTCGTCAACGGGGAAAGAAATCCTGTCAAACAAATCGCATGGATTGTCGTCAGTTGCGCCTACGCACTCTTTTTGCGGAACGCAGAAGTCATATGCAGGAATTAAAAGCATTACTCTGCGCTCTAAGCGGATTATTGAGAAAATACCGATAGATACAAATACACGTTTTTGCTCTCCACCCAAAATCAGGTTGTCGTCAAATACACGGCTTACCGACTCTGGAATGCTTGCAAGGTCAAAATCGTCGTCACAGCAGCACTTGTCGTTTACGTCAAGAACCTTTGCACCCAAGGCGATAGGGTCAACGACTTCTACAACTGCACTCGGCATATTTGTCTTTTTCCACATCTGAGGGTCAAAGGCGTCCTGCTTGAATTTTGACGCGAAAACTTTAGCGTTTCCTTCGCTGCCGAAGAGTATAACCTTTTTGTCAAAGGTAGCGAGACCTTCGACCTCGGTAGGTCTTGAAAGACCTGTAAATACTGCAAGAGTAATCTTGAAGAAGTACTTAAGATCAACCGAGTAAAAACCACGGTTAAACGGTACAGGCTCTATGTCGGAAAATACCCAGATTATCTCTGCCTTTGTGCATTTCACATTGATAGCTCTGTCAACAACGCATTGACCGTCGGCAGTCAGATAAACCCGTATGTTTTCAAGACAGTCTTTATCTCTGCAGCTATCATATACCTTATCGGTATGTATGCAAACGGCCTCTTTAAATCCGCCGTTTCCCGTTCCGCAAGATTTTTCGTTCATATACAAACTTCCTTTCAATTAATTATGGGTTATCCCCTGTTAATAGAATATGTTCGTATATAAAATTTGTGTCATTTATCTTTCTTTAACAACTGGAAAAATACAAGCAGGCCGTAAATTCGGGTTATAATCTATTGACCTGTAAAGGGATTATATGGTATAATGTGAAAGGTATGAAAGAAAAGGCGGAGGAGCTTTATATGATAAGAAAATCTTTAATTTCTCTTATACACGATGCAGCGTCAATACAGCGCTGGAATGACCATATAAGACCGCATAACGGGTTTTCAGAGCTTGATAAACAGGCACATAAAATGGTTTATGCCTATGTTCTGGGAAAGTGCGAGGGCGAAGGGAATTATGATCCCCTTCTTCTAATAGAGGGAGGCGTATTTGAGTTTCTGCACCGAATTATGCTTACCGACATAAAGCCGCCCGTATATCATCAGCTTATGAAGGAGAAAGGTCCGCAGATAAATAAATGGGTTCTGGACGGACTTAAGGCAAAGACGCTTGATTTAAAGGGCGATTTTTATGCCAAGATGTGCCGATATTTTACTGATGGTGAGTATGCAAAAAAGGAAAAAGAGATATTAAGAGCGGCGCACTATTATGCTACGCATTGGGAATTTGAGGTAATATATCCCCAAAACCGCACAACATACGATATTGAACAGGTAAAAGCAGGTGTGGATAAGGGGCTGTCCGAATGTAACACCTTTGACGGTTTTTCGCGGTTTGCGACAAACCCCGACTTGCAAAAGTTTCTTTCGCTAATGGGCAAATTAAGGTATCAGCAGCGCTGGTCGAGAGCTGTGCGTATGCCGCAGACATCGGTTATGGGACATATGTTAGTAGTTGCGATAATGTCATATTTTACGTCGCTTGAGTGCGGCGCCTCGCGGCAAAGGCTTATAAACAATTTTCTTGGCGGACTTTTTCACGATATTCCCGAGGTGTTAACGCGTGATATAGTTTCCCCTGTAAAATCATCTGTAGAGGGACTTGACGGCATAATAAAGGAAATTGAGGACGAGCAGATGCAAAAAGAAATACGTCCTTTAGTGCCTGAGAATATATGGCAGGAACTTGAATTTTTTATTCAGGACGAGTTTTCCTCAAAGATATGCATAGACGGAAAAATCCTGAAGGTTTCATCAGATGAAATAAACCAAAGGTATAATGAGGATAAGTATTCGCCCATTGACGGGGAAATTATAAGAGGCTGCGACCACTTATCCGCATATCTTGAGGCGTATATGTCAATGAAGTACGGCATAAATTCAGAACAAATTCAGCAAGGGTACCATAACATCTTCCAGAAATATGAAAACCGCACGATTGCGTCGGTTGATTTTGGACAGTTGTTTGATTATTTCAGATTATGATAAAAAAAGAGCTTACAAAAAGCGAAGCAAAGGAAAAAGCACTGCGACTTCTGGCTTTTCGGGCACATTCGGAAAAAGAACTTTCGGAAAAGCTGAAAATGGCAGGGGCAAAGACGGAGGATATATCCTCCGTCATGGAGTTTGTAAAGGAATACGGCTTTGTAAATGATACGGAATATTCGGTGCATCTTGCAAAGGATTTGCAAAACATTAAAAAGTACGGAAAAAGGCGTATCGTAGCCGAACTTAAAAAAAGAGGAATAAGCACGGAAAATATTGATGCGGCTATTACAGAGCTTTCGGACGAGGAAGAGGACGCGCTTTATCCTCTTATCGAGAGGAAACTCGGCGGCAATTTTGAAAAGAAGAATATTGATAAGGCAATACGCTATTTTATATATCGCGGATATGATTTTGACGATATAAAGGCGTGTGTTGAAAAAATAAGACAGGAAGCAGAGTAGACAATGAAAATAGGTATGGTATCGCTCGGCTGTGCAAAGAATCAGACGGACGCGGAAATAATGCTCGGAATACTTGCAGATTCGGGACACAAAATAGTAAGTTCTCCAAAAGAGGCGGAGGCAATTATAGTAAATACCTGCGGATTTATAACACCGGCAAAGCAGGAGTCGATAGACGCAATTTTAGAGATGGCACAGTATAAAAAAGAGGGAAAATGCCGTCTTTTGATAGCAACAGGCTGTCTTGCCGAGCGCTATAATGATGAAATGGAAAGGGAAATACCCGAGATTGACGCAATAGTAGGCACGGGGGATTTTGATAAAATTGGCGAGATTTTGAAGAAAAGCGAAAAAGGTGAAAAAATCTGCCTTTTCGGTCATCAGGATTATACTCTGCCCGAGAATTTGCCAAGAATTTTATCGACACCTTTCTATACGGCATATTTAAAAATTGCTGACGGCTGTGATAATAACTGTACATACTGTGCAATTCCGAAAATCCGCGGACATTATAAAAGCCGTAAAATTGAGGATATTATAGATGAGGCGGTAAGACTTTCGGAAAACGGCGTAAAGGAACTTATTTTAATAGCTCAGGACACCACGAGATACGGTATTGATTTGTACGGAGAACCATCGCTTGCAAGACTTTTAGAAGAGCTTTGTAAAATAGAGAAAATACACTGGATACGCATTCATTATTTTTATGTAGAGGCGGTAACCGACGAGCTTATCCGTGTTATGGCGGAAAATGAGAAAATCTGCCCGTATGTGGATATGCCTATTCAGCATATAAATGACGATATTTTAAGGCGTATGGCAAGGCGTACAAACAGGTGCGAGACAGAGGAGAGAATAAAAAGCATAAGAAATCATATCCCTGACGTGGCGATAAGAACATCGATAATAGCGGGATTTCCGGGCGAAACAGAGGAACAGTTTGAAGAACTTAAAGACTTTATAAGAGAAATCAAGTTTGAAAGAATGGGAGTTTTTGCCTACTCAAAAGAGGAGGGTACGCCCGCATATGATTTCCCTTGCCAAATAGCAGAGGGAGAGAAAGAACGAAGAAAAAATGAATTGATGGAAATTCAGCAAAAAATTTCCCTTGAAAAGAATAAAGCAAAAATCGGCACTGTGCAGGAGGTGCTTTGCGAAGGATATGATGCTGACAACTTTATGTATTTCGGCAGAAGCCGTGCCGACAGTATAGACGTTGACGGAAAAGTGTACTTTGCATCGAGCGATGAGGTGGAAATCGGCACATTTGTAAAGGTGGAAATTCTTGATGCCGATGAATATGACCTGACAGGAAAAACTTTGGAGGACTGATTTATGAATTTACCCAACAAATTGACGATACTAAGAATAATTTTAGTTCCTGTTTTTATGGCATTTATGCTTGCAATACCCCAAAACGGCGTATTTGTGACGGTTTCGCTCTTGGTTTTTGTAATAGCATCACTTACTGACACCCTTGACGGATATTTGGCAAGAAAAAACGGACTTGTAACAGATTTTGGGAAACTTATGGACCCGCTTGCCGATAAAATGCTGACAACGGCGGCGTATCTGGGCCTTTTAACTATGGGCAGATGCTCCTGCTGGGCGGTTATGCTTATTCTGACAAGAGAATTTATCGTATCGGGCATAAGGCTTGTTGCTGCAGGTAATGGTACTGTAATTGCAGCATCTGTCTGGGGTAAGGTAAAAACCATATTTCAAATGGTTTCAATAATTGCGGCGTTTTTGGTAATGTACCCTATATGTCCCGAGAATACGGGAATTTTTATAACAGACATTCTTGTCTGGATTTCAGCGGTTATTACCGTAATTTCCGGCGCTGATTATGTAGTAAAAAATCTTGAGGTCTTTAAGGAAGCAAAATAGGAATGAAAAAGATTATAAGCAGGGTGCGTAAAGCTGTTGAAGACTATGATATGATAGCTGACGGAGACAGAATTGCGGTAGGCGTTTCGGGAGGAAAGGACAGCCTTGTGCTTTTGGGGGCACTTGCGGGTCTTTCGCGGTTCTATCCAAAAAAATTTGAAGTAAAGGCACTTACTCTTGATATGGGTTATAAATCGGACTGGTCAAAAGTTGCAGATTATTGCAATTCGATTGGCGTTTCATATACTGTAAAACCTACGAACATCAAGGAAGTGGTTTTTGATTACAGGCAGGAGGAAAATCCCTGCTCGCTCTGTTCAAAACTGCGCCGCGGCGCATTAAATGACTTAGCGATAGAAGAGGGATGTAACAAAGTTGCACTCGGACACCATAATGATGATGTTTTGGAAACGTTTCTTTTGAGCCTTTTATATGAAGGCAGAATAAACTGTTTTTCTCCTGTTACATATCTTGACAGGACAAACCTTTATTCTATAAGACCTTTGATATATGTTCGTGAATGCGACATAAAAAGTGTTGCAAAAAGGCTAAATCTTCCTGTAGTCCAAAGCTCCTGTCCTGCCGACGGTGCAACAAAACGGCAGGATATGAAAGAAATCATAAAAATGCTCGATAAAATGGTAAATCCGGGGCTTAAAAAACGTATGTTTACGGCAATACAGAACGGAAAAATAGATGGCTGGGAGAAAAAAACCAACTTATAAGGAGAAAAATATGCTTTCAAAAGTTAATTCTGTAGGACTTATGGGAATAGATGGATTTG
This sequence comes from Bacillota bacterium, assembly GCA_024685565.1. GTDB lineage: Bacteria > Bacillota > Clostridia > UBA1381 > UBA1381 > UBA1738. The sequence goes on along the minus strand of JAIKVQ010000119.1, from coordinate 9,095 downwards.
CCGTAAGCGTAGAGGCGGACGTTACGGGCGGACTGCCCGGGTTTGAGATAGTAGGTCTTGGCGACGCGGCGGTAAAGGAAGCAAGAGAACGCGTCAGGTCAGGCATAAAAAATTCAGGATACATATTTCCATCTAAAAAAGTAATTGTAAATATGGCGCCTGCGTCCCTGCGCAAGGAGGGGGCGAGCTATGACCTTTCGATAGCAGTCAGCATTATGGCGGCGACCGGGCAAATTCCAAATCCGCCTGAATCGGCAGTCTTTATAGGAGAACTTTCGTTAGACGGCAGTGTAAACCATATTTCAGGCATATTACCTATGGTAATATCAATGTTTGAAAAAGGATATAGAGACTTTTATGTTCCTGAAAACTCGGCAAATGAGGCGGCAGTAGTTGAGAATGCAAATATATATCCTGTAAAAAAGCTGTCGGCTCTTTTAAGTCATTTAAAAGACGATGAAAAAATTGAGCCTTATGTGAGGAGCGCGCAGGACATAGTAAGCCAAAAAGCGGACGCGTTTCTTGATTTTTGTGACGTAAAGGGGCAGGAGAGCGCAAAACGAGCATTAGAAATTGCAGCAGCAGGAAACCATAATGTTTTGCTTATAGGCCCGCCCGGGACAGGCAAAACAATGCTTGCACAGCGTATGCCGTCGATACTTCCCGACCTTTCGTTTGAGGAATCGCTTGAGGTTTCGAAAATACATTCTATTGCAGGAACGCTTAATAAAGATGCACCGCTCATTACGGGCAGACCGTTCAGAAATCCGCACCATACCATTTCTACAGTGGGACTTTCGGGCGGAGGGACTGTTCCAAAACCAGGAGAGCTTTCCTTGGCGCACAACGGCGTTTTGTTCCTTGATGAACTGCCTGAATTTAAGCGTGAGGCTTTAGAGGTAATGCGTCAGCCGTTGGAGGACGGAAAGGTAACAATATCGCGAGTGAATGCAACACTTACCTATCCCTGCAATCTTATGCTTATAGCGAGTATGAACCCCTGCAAGTGCGGATTTTTGGGTGACAGCAGAAGGCACTGTACCTGTACGCCGAATCAGATAAACCGGTACCGCTCTAAAATTTCAGGACCTTTGCTTGACAGAATAGATATTCAGGTGGAGGTTGCAAACGTTGAATATGATGATTTGAATAATGAGCAAAAGGGCGAGACTTCTTCAAAAATAAAGGAAAGGGTAAATGCGGCAAGACAAATTCAGCACGAGCGTTATAAAGATTATGGGATTTATTCAAATTCACAGCTTACAGCAGGTATGCTCTCCGAATTTTGCCGTATAGACAGCGCGGCAAGTGATATTTTAAAGCTGGCATTTGAGAGAATGGGGCTTTCGGCAAGAGCACATTCGCGGATTTTGAAGGTAGCAAGGACAATAGCCGATTTGGCAGGACAAAAGGACATAAAAGCAGAGCATATAGCGGAGGCTGTCCAATATCGCAATCTGGACAGAAAATTCTTTGGGTAAATCAAAAAGTTGAAATATAGGACTTAATGCAGAATAAGCTAAAAAACACAAAAAGGGACACAAAAAACCCTTTACAAAGTGCATAAAATGAAATATAATTATGGAGAAAACAAAGAAAAACCAAACAAAACAAAATTTTGGAGGGGTAAGAATGTATAAGACAGATTTTGAAATAAAGAAGGAGATTTGTGAAATCGGACGCCGCATTTATAATGACGGTTTTGTAGCCGCAAATGACGGCAATATCTCTGTTAAGATTGATGAAGATACCTTTTTTGCAACGCCCACAGGTGTTTCAAAGGGATATATGACTCCTGAAATGATATGTAAAGTAGACGGAAAGGGCGAACTGAAAGAGGCGAATAAATGGAAACCATCATCAGAGTTTAAAATGCACCTTAAGGTGTATCAGGAAAGACCTGACGTAAACGCGGTTGTTCATGCACACCCGCCTATTGCAACATCATTTGCGATAGCAGGTATTCCGCTTGATAAGCTGATTATGCCTGAGGCGGTAATCTTTTTGGGAGCTGTGCCGATTGCACAATACGGAACACCCTCAACCATGGAAATTCCTGAATCGCTGCAGCCGTACATACAGGATTATGATGCTATTTTGCTTGCGAATCACGGTGCTCTTTCGTTTGGCTGTGACTTAAATACTGCATTTTTCAGAATGGAATCAACAGAATTTTACGCAAAACTTCTTTATTACTCGACAATGCTCGGCGGTGCAAAGGAAATTCCGTGCGGTGAGGTAAAGAAGCTGATAGATTTAAGAAGAAAATTCGGAGTAACGGGAAAACACCCGATGGAAAAACTCTGCCCGGGCTGTTATGAGGACGGAACATGCGAAATGACGCCTACCGAGGCTAATGAAAAGGCACACGTTGAGACTTCTGCGGCATACCACGGTTTTAAACCGCTTGACTCGCAATTAAAGTATTATAAGGAACACGGCGAATACACAGAAAAATCATCTTCTGCCGATGTTGAGGCAATTGTTGCCGAGGTAACAAAACGAGTAATGGAAAAATACGGCAAGTAAAATTATAAGAAAGAGGAAATTATCTATGAATATAAGTGAAAATGAGATTTCCGAAATAGTCAAAAACGTACTTGCCGAAATGAATGGTCAGGAAAGAAAGCAATTAGGCGTTTTTGACACAATGGAGGAGGCGCTTGCCGAAGTCAATAAGGCGTATACGCTCTTCAGACATTATAATAAGGAACAGAGAGAAAATATCATAAAAAAAATCCGTGAGCTGACGCATAACGAAGCGGAAATTATGTCGAAAATGGCAGTTTCCGAAACCAAGATGGGCAATGTTTATCACAAAACATTAAAGCATCATCTTGTAGCGGATAAAACTCCGGGAACGGAGGATTTGGAATGCCGCGCACTCTCGGGCGACAGAGGCTTGACGCTTGTGGAGCAGGCGCCTTACGGCATAATCGGTGCGATAACGCCGTCAACGAATCCTACCTGTACGGTAATCTGTAACAGTATTGGAATGCTTGCGGCAGGAAACGGAGTTGTATTTAATCCGCATCCGCACGCAAAGGTTTGCTCCTGCTATGCGGTAGATTTGGTAAATCGTGCAGTTTTGGCGGCAGGCGGTCCTGAAAACATAGTTGTAACTGTAAAAAATCCTACAATGGACACATCAAATATGATGGTAAATCATCCTTCGGTCAGAATGTTGGTTGCAACAGGCGGCCCCGGGGTTGTAAAGATGCTTTTGTCAAGTGGCAAAAAGGCAATAGGCGCAGGTGCAGGAAATCCTCCTGTAATAGTTGATGAAACAGCGGATATTAAAAAGGCTGCAAAGGACATCATTGACGGCTGCACCTTTGACAACAATCTCCCCTGTATTGCGGAAAAAGAGTGTTTTGCGATAAACAGCATCGCAGACGAGCTTGTTTCCGAGATGCAGAAAAACGGAGCGTACTTAATAAACAGCGAGCAGGTAAAGGCTTTAGAGGATGTGGTTTTGGTGACGGTGCCGCCCAAGAATCCTCAGGATAGCCCAAAGAGGGTTATAAATAAAAACTGGGTCGGCAGGGACGCTAAGAAAATCCTTGCGGAGATTGGCGTAAATGCAGGAAATGATGTGCGATGTATTATATGCGAAACCGAGTTTTCGCAGGCGTTTGTTCAGACAGAGCTTATGATGCCGATTCTTGCCATTGTAAGGTGCGACACCTTTGAGCAGGCGCTCGATATGGCGGTAAAGGCGGAACACGGTTGCAGACACTCTGCACATCTGCACTCCAAAAATGTTGACCGTATGACGGCATATGCAAAGGCTATATGCACAACAATTTTTGTTAAAAATGCACCCAGCTATGCGGGAATAGGCTTTAACAGCGAGGGACATACCACCTTTACAATAGCAGGCCCCACGGGTGAGGGCATAACCTCGGCACGTAGCTTTACGAGACAGAGAAGATGTGTTTTGGTAGACAGCCTGTCAATAATATAAGGGAGTATGAGTATGATGATAGATGAAAATGAAATAGCAAGACTGGTAAAATCGGTTTTATCGCAAATGGACGCACAAAACGCGGGAACGCCAAAAACGGGCGGTGCAATCCCAAAAAATGCGCGGGTTGCGGTTTTAACAAAGCCTGAACATTTTGACATAAAGGAATATCCTATTCCCGAAGTCGGCGATGATGATATTCTGGTACGCGTTGAGGGTTGCGGAGTATGCGGCACTGACGCACACGAATTTAAAAGAGACCCGTTTGGACTTATACCTGTTGCGCTCGGTCACGAGGGAACGGGTGAAATCGTGAAAATGGGTAAAAATGTCAAAACTGACAGCGCAGGAAAGCCTTTAAAGGTCGGAGACAAGGTTGTAACCTGTATGATATTCAAGGACAATCCCGACATTACAATGTTTGACCTTAATAAGCAAAATGTCGGCGGTGCGGATGTTTACGGACTGTTGCCCGATGATGATATTCACTTAAACGGTTGGTTTTCCGATTACATATTTGTAAGAGGCGGTTCGACAATCTTCAATGTAAGCGACCTTGACCTTGACTCACGAATTTTGATTGAGCCGTGCGCGGTGCTTATACACGCGGTTGAAAGGGCAAAAACGACAGGCATTTTGAGGTTTAATTCAAGGGTTGCCGTTCAGGGCTGCGGACCTATCGGTCTTATTTGTATCGCGGTACTAAGGACAATGGGAATAGAGAATATAACCGCTATTGACGGAAATGCCCAAAGACTTGAGTTCGCAAAGAAGATGGGTGCAGACAAAACGGTAAACTTTACGGAATTTAAGGGTATTGAGGCACTTGCTGAGGGCGTTAAAGACTCTTTCGGCGGACATCTTGCAGACTTTGCTTTTCAATGCACAGGCTCACCTTTAGCACACAGCAATATCTATAAGTTTATAAGAAACGGCGGCGGACTCTGTGAGCTGGGATTTTTCATAAACGGCGGCGATGCAACGATAAATCCGCACTTTGACCTTTGTTCAAAGGAAATAACACTTGTAGGCTCGTGGGTATATACCTTAAGGGATTATGCAACAACCTTTGACTTCCTAAAGCGTGCAAATGCGATAGGACTTCCGATAAAGGAACTGATAACGCACAAATTCCCGCTTGATAAAATGAATGAAGCACTTGAGGTAAACCTTTCCCAAAAGGGATTAAAGATTGCCTATGTGGCTGAATAAAGAGGGGTAAGGTTATGCACGAGGCAATAGGTATAGTGGAAATGTTTGGATTTGTTGCGGCTATGAAAGCGGCTGATGCGGCGGCGAAGGCGGCAGATGTCAAGATAATAGCCATTGATACCAATAAGCCTGCAAACGCCGAAAAGGAGGAAGTTCCTTTAATTACAGCGGTAAAGATGCAGGGCGAAGTTTCGGCAGTCACCGCAGCGGTTGAGGCGGCGGCAGAGGAAGCAAATCGGGTAACCAAACTTATCCAGAAACATATAATAGCAAGACCTACCGATGATTCGCAAAAGATGGCAGAGCGCGTCAGCGTAGGAAGAGACAGGGTAGGACATATTCCGAATAATGCGTAAGAAAAGGAGAAATGAAAATGGAAGCATTGGGTTTAATTGAAACAAGAGGACTGACGGCGTCTATTGAGGCGGCAGATGCTATGACAAAGGCGGCAAATGTAACTTTGGTAGGAACAGAAAAAATCGGCTCAGGACTCGTAAGCGTAATTGTAAGAGGCGATGTCGGAGCTGTAAAAGCAGCGGTTGAGGCAGGTGCAAGCCATGCGGCAAAACTTGGCGAGCTTGTAGCGCAGCACGTAATTCCTCGTCCGCACAGCGATGTAGAAAAAATATTACCGAAAATCTGATTGTAAAGAGGACGGAAAAAGATGAATTTTTCTCTCGGATTGGTTGAGGTGTCGGCGCTTGGCAACGCAATTGCGATGCTTGATGAAATGGTAAAGGTCGCAGATGTGGAATTTGTTGCAGTAGAGCGCAAACTTGGCGGCAGACTTGTAACAATCGTGGTAAAAGGCAGTGTAAGTGCGGTAACCGCATCGGTTGAAACGGGCAGACGTTTTGCCGAAAAACTTGGCTGTCTGAAATCTGCTGAGGTTATAGCAAATCCGCATAGTGAAATCCTGAAATTTATCCATTTGGATAAGGAAGAAATAACACCTAATACGCAGTCTGCGGCAACGCATACGGGAAGTGTAGGTAAAAAGGATTCAGCACCGAAAAACACACAAAAAAAGAAGACAGCGGCGAAACCTGCCGCAAAAACAGTGAAATCTCAAGCCAAAAAGGCTTCAGATAAAAAATCAGTTTCTCAAAAAAGAGGAACCAAAAAAGTAAAATAAGGGTTAGTCCCTAAAAAAATGGAGGTAAAGAATAATGGCAGTAGTAGAAGCATTGGGAATGGTTGAAACAAGAGGTCTCGTAGCTGCAATTGAAGCCGCTGATGCAATGGTAAAGGCTGCAAACGTACAGCTTATCGGCACAGAGAGAATCGGTTCCGGCCTTGTAACGGTCATGGTTCGCGGTGATGTAGGAGCTGTTCAGGCAGCAACAGATGCTGGTGCTGCAGCAGGTTCAAAACTTGGTGAACTTGTTTCAGTTCACGTAATCCCTCGTCCTCACGGTGACGTTGAGAAGATTTTGCCGGCTTTAGACTAAAATTTTGGAAAACATACGGGGGCATAAAATGCCCCCGAGATATTCCAAACAGGGAGCAGTAAGATGTTAGACGAAAAGCTTATCGAGTTAGTTACTGAAAACGTGATTAAATTACTTAAAAAGGAAGATGCAGCCGACACGGGGATTAAGGTCGGTGTTTCGGCACGCCATATCCATCTTTCACAGAAGGATTTGGAGACGTTGTTCGGAAAAGGACATGAATTAACTGTAAAAAAGTATCTTATGGGCGGTCAGTTTGCCGCTGAGGAATGTGTGACGCTTGTAAGTCCGTCACTGCGCTCAATAGAGGGCGTAAGAGTTTTGGGACCTGTAAGAAGTCAGTCACAGGTTGAGATTTCAAGAACAGATACTTTCAAATTAAAAGTAAGCCCTCCGGTAAGACCGTCAGGGAAACTTGCGGGAAGCGCACCTATGGCACTTGTAGGACCGCAGGGAAGCGTCTTTTTAAAGGAAGGCACAATAATAGCAAACAGACATATCCATTTTAATTTGGAGGATGCCGAAAAGTACGGTGTTAAGGATAATGACATTGTCGATGTAGAAATAGCGAGCGCAAAACCGACCAGATATTATAATGTTCAGGTCAGAGTGCATAAGGATTTTGATACCGAGATGCACATTGATACCGATGACGCAAATGCGGCGGGTATCAAAACAGGGGACAGAGTGACGATTATTGCGCATCATTGATATTGAAAATAATCAGGATTTATATAGAATTATTCAAAAAGGAGAAGAGAGATGCTGCTGGCGATAGTAAAGGGAAGTATTGTTTCCACAGTAAAAAACGAAAAACTTGTGGGATATAAGTTTATGATAGTTGAAACTATCGAAAACGACAAGCCCACGGGCAAGCATTTGATTGCAGTTGACGGCGTAGGAGCAGGCATCGGGGAAAAGGTTTTAATAGCTACAGGAAGTGCTGCAAGATTGGGGCTTGACAGGTCAGATACACCCGTTGACGCCGTAATTGTCGGCATAGTTGACAAGAACCAGTAATCAGGAGGCTTACATATGGATTTTGAACAGCTTTGCGAGCTTGTTTATAATGCTGGTATAGTAGGTGCAGGCGGTGCAGGATTTCCCACCCACAAAAAGTTTTCCAAAAAAGTTGAGCAAATAGTGGTAAATGCGGCAGAATGTGAACCGCTTATGATGGCGGACCATCATATTCTGGCGCATCATTTTAAAGCGATAGCAGAAACTCTTTTTGTGCTCAAGGACGCCTTGGGTGCTAAAGAAGTACTTGTTGGAATAAAAGGCAAAAATACAGGTCTTCTTGACAAGAAGGTATTAAAGAGCTTAGAGGGTACTGCTATAAAAATAGCGGAAATACCCGACGTATATCCGGCAGGCGATGAAGTTGTACTTGTGTATGAGACAACGGGCAAAATTGTGCCTGAGGGTGCAATTCCGCTTGCTGTGGGAGTAATGGTTATAAATGCCGAAACTGTGTATAACATACACAGCGCACTTGTCAGAAATGAGAATGTGACGCAAAAATATGTATTAGTCGGCGGAGATGTGGAAAGAGATATTATAGTCCGTGCGCCGATAGGTATGAGAATATCCGAATTTCTGGCACAATGCGGATATACGGAACTGGATGGTAAGGCGGTAATAGACGGCGGGCCTATGATGGGAAAACTTGTAAACCCTAAAATTGATGTGATTACAAAAACCACAAAAGGTATTTTGGTATTTCCCGAAACTCACGCGGTTATTCAGAGAAAACGTGCGCCGATGAGTATTACATTAAAGCGTGCCTCTGCCGCGTGTTGTGGCTGTCATATGTGTACCGATATGTGCCCGAGGTATTTGCTTGGGTATAATATTCACGTAGATAAAACACTGCGTGCCGCTTCGCACAGCGAGGTTACAAACGCTAACGCATTTACCGAGGCGGCTCTTTGCTGCGGATGCGGAGTGTGCACGGTGATTGCGTGTCAGCAGATGTTGGACCCACAAAAGATTTCGATGTCGGTGAAGGGAGAGCTTGCTCGTCAAGGATTCAGGCGTACTGATAATAAATCGCCTGAAAAGGTGCGGGAAGAACGCGCAGGAAGACTTGTTCCGTCCTCAGTTTTGATTGACAGGCTTGGTATAAGGCGTTTTGTTAAGGACGGCGCGGAGCGAAAGAATATAAAATTTAATCCAAAAACGGTTTATATTCCGCTTTTGCAGCACGTTGGTAAGATTGCAGAGCCAAAGGTAAGCGTTGGCGATATGGTAAAAGCAGGCGATGTGATAGCCGAAACGGATAAATCTATGTTGGGTGCAGTAATTCACGCGAGCATATCGGGCACGGTCAAGGAAATCACCGACAGATTTATCGTAATTGAAAGGTAGAGTTAAATTATGAAGTCTATAGGACTTGTAGAGGTAAAAAATGTTTCAAAAGGGATAAAAGTCACCGATGAAATGTTAAAAGGCGCAGGCGTTGT
>JAIKVQ010000105.1 GCA_024685565.1 Bacillota bacterium | reverse complement strand
TTCCTCGTGAATATCCCATTCGCCGACACATTCGTCCCAATCGGTTGTTGAGTTTGTCTGGCACTTTCCGTACCAGCCTGCATCAATCCATATTTCTTCAAATTCAATCCCGTGATTAGAAAGCTCCTCAATACGCTGTTTCATCACATCGCTTGTCATACTTCCGAAAAACTCAATAGCCATAAGTCCTTCTTTTTTTGCTGAGCTGCAGCTTATATGGGAATAATAATCTCTTATCAGTCCGCGGAATTTGTTGTACTTATCCTCTTTATCCGTATATTTCATCACAAGAACAGATGATGTGCGGATTTTTTCGTTCGGCTTTAAGTAGAAATTCGTTTCTTTAAGCCCTGTTTTTACGCAAATTCCGTCTTCACACTCGGTAAATTCCGCTTTCCAATCGCCTGTCCAGCCGATTGCGATTATATACCCCGCATCATTTGCCGTAACATCAAAAAACGGCATATATTTATCGCTTGAACGGCCTCCGCGGTTAGCAAATGATTTTGTTCCGCCCGGCATTTTACACAGATAATCATAATTAAACGCATATTCCGACGCACATTCTGCGGCATTTTCCCAATATCTGTCCGATTCCGCCATTCCGTTCATTGAAATAACACACAAATCACTTTTATCGGGAATGTATCCCCAAGGCTTTCTTTGCGATTTGTCAATTTCAAACGCAAATACGGTATCGCAGTCACAAATATCAGAAATGATTTCAGTATTTTTATCTCCTGTATTTTCAAACCATAATACCCATTCTGTCGCATCATATTCTTCATATTTTTTTGTTTTTACGGTTATGGTCAGATTTTCAATTTTCCCGTCTTTTAAATCTTTATGCGTAATTTTTCTGCCTGCATAATTAAAACTGAACATAATATTTTCCCTTCTTTTGTTAAACAGCACTAAATATTGTTTATTACCTCATAAGCATCATTTCAATTGCGTGTCCGACCCCGCCGTCATCACAATCGGTTGATACAAAATCAGCCATACTCTTTACTGCATCTTCCGCATTGCCCATAGCTATGGCAATTCCTGCATTTTTAAGCATCTCGATATCATTTGATGAATCGCCGATGGCAATCGAATTCTCTTTTTTTATGCCTAGATAGTCTAATGCCATATCCATTGCAGATGCTTTTGTGCAATCACGTCTTCCGCACTCTATTAGGTTTCCGTAGTCAAACACCGCAAGATGTTTGGCAAAGTAATCTTTATCGTCCTTTGAAATGCTTTCCCCAAACATTTCAATTTTCTGAATATCGGAATTGTTTTCGTTCAATAAAAATAACTCTGGTTCCTTAATCTTCACAAAGTTCCAGCCCTCATAGGCGTATGTCGGATTTAAGACAAAGCTCTTTTTTACACCGCCTACCAAAAAGCCGTTTGAGGTATTATGAAAACGCTTCACACTATCATATACAAATCTAGGATCTATATATTTTTCATAAATAACTCGTCCAGATATTTCTATGCGCGAACCAACGCCCGAAATAATGCCGTCAATTTCTATATTGTCCCAAAGCGTGGATCTTGTGTACGATCTTGCTCTTCCTGTATTAAGAATGATATAATACCCCATTTTTCTCGCTTTGGAAACAGCTTCCTTATTCCTTGGATGAACATGGCCCCTGCCCGCAAGCGTTCCGTCAATATCAAGAAAAATAACTCCTTTTTTTCGCATTTTGATTTGCCTTTCAATATTTAAGTAATAACATCGCGCTTCACTGCACTTTTAGTGTCAGTCACACTCTTAAAAGCGTATTATGCTGTCGTATCCGGCAATTAATCCTTCCCGGTAGATATGCGAATCATTTGATAGTGTCAGTACCTTTGGAAAGGAAACGCCGTTCTCATTCCGAAACTCAACAACCGTCATTCCCGTATTGCAAATATCAAAATGGCTTGCAATATAAGGATATGGTATATCCAAAATGCTTGATAAAAAGCTCACGCAAAAGCCCTGATGTGCAAAAAGCGCTACTCTCTTATCACTCGGATTTACACATTTATACAAATGCTTTTCCCTGTCGTGCTCATATCCAAGCTCCGAAATGAATTTATCAAGTTCTTTATCTACACGCTCTATGCTTTTACTAAAATTATATTCTTTCAGCTCGTCATTTTCATACCATTTGTAACCGTTTTCTACAACATCATCACTTGCGAGAATTTTCTTGAATATTGTTTTCTTAAAAAACCAATCGGTCTGCCCGTCAACATTTACCGTAAATTCATTCCATACATACTTTTCATTACAAAAATCAAGCGTCTTTATATCCTTTTTCAAAAGCTCACATAAGGGCTTTGCTGTAAGCTGCGCCCTGTTTGATGTTGAGGAATAAATCTCATCAATACCGTATTTTGCGAGCCTTTTAGCTAAAGCCTCCGCCTGTCTTTCCCCCAAAGGCGATAATGAGTCGGGATTATATATTGCATCTCCGTGCCTTATGTAAAACAGTAGCATAATAATTATATCTCCTCTGATGTTGCAAGCGCAATAAAGCGCTCTCCTTTATCATTTACCGCACAGTAGTAGTGATATACAATACCGTTATGCTTTACCACACAGCTCTTATGTGCAAAAACATTCTCCCAATCAAATTCAGGCTTTATTAAAGGCTCGCCGTCCCAGATTGTCCAGTCTGTAAGGTTTTCCGAAACAGCAAATGTGTTATATGCACCGCCGTTTTCTATTGAACGGAAGAAGAACATTACATATATATCATCAATCTTTACAATCTGCGGGTCGCCCGATATAAGCAGATTATCAATGGTCTTTGTTTCATCAATAATCGGCTTATCCAGATACCTTTGCCAATTCTCGCCGTCATCGGAAACCGCAAGATATATTCTCTCCTTATTATCAAAAGGCTTTGCATTATAGGCATTCACGTATTTATGTCCTGTTGTCATAGCCTCGTCAACAAACATATCACTCTTATAAAGCGTCAGCGTTTCACACTCTCTTGCGTCTGAGTCCTTCGGTGACAAAATCGGATTTTCAAATCTTGTAAATTTACCTATGGGGCTATCGGAATATGCAAGTCCCATAGAAAGCGGATCGGTTTCATAACCGTTTAAGTTTCCGCCGAGGTATGCCATATAGAATTTTCCATTTACAGGCTTTATTTCATTATTTTCTCCGAAATTCATATCCACAAACGCAGCATAACCCGCAATCTGACGGCTGTCCCAATGGTCAGCCTCAATTCTTTCAAACAGTTTCCCCTCATATTTCCAGTCAATAAGGTTATCGCTTGATGCAAGGTGTGTTTCATATCCTGAGCTTTCAACATTTTTATGTATCATAATATAATACATATACCATTTTTCGTTATAACGGAATACTGACGGACTGTCAGTTAAGTATTCGTCGCTTTTTATAACTGCACCGTACTTATACGGCGTCTTGATTTTTTCATAAATATCCTGCATTTTTTCCTTTGAAATCGCCATTTTTAACTCCTTTTAATATGCAATAGTTGTCATCAGCGTCATATTCGGCTGTGTTACATCCATACGGCTATGCTGAACAACGATCGGAATATCGCTTTTTACCAATATTGCATATGGTATTTCGTGGGGAACTTTTACGCCATCAGCGTTTACTATCTTATCAAGG
>JAIKVQ010000085.1 GCA_024685565.1 Bacillota bacterium | reverse complement strand
TTTGTATTCGGCAGAGTCCTTGCGCTCAAGCTGTATATAGTCGAGGTAAAATAATGCATTACTACCTGCACCATTATTTTTCTTACTTGTGACGGTAAATTTTATCGTGTTACTGCCCTCTACCAACGGTATCTCCGCTGTCTGTATGTACCACGGATCTCCGTCAGCTGTCGCAGTCGCAGCCGTCACCACTTGTTCGTTCACGGTGAGCTCAACTTTGCTCACATACTGAGTTCCGGCAATAAGTGTGCTTCTCCAGGTAAGCAAATATTTCCCTGCCGGTGCGGAAAAGGTCTTTGAGCACCATACATTACCGGCTTCTATTGCCGACCCATCGGTTGTTTGATTGTGTATAAATCCTGTGGCATTCGCGAATCCTCCATTCCTTACAAAGCTACCGGTTTCCTCTGCTTCATATTTGAGCAAATCATAGTTAATTTTTGAGCCTTTAAGATAGTATACATGGAACAAGCCCGTATTTCCTGTATTAGGTCTGTAACCCGTAATAGCAAATCTTATCTTATTTTCACCGCTTACAAGACTTACTCCGGACTGATAAATGCGCGTGTTTACATCAATTTGCTGTGTTTGTTCCGGTGTAATGACCGCATTGTTTACCGTTACGGTTGCAGGGCTTGTATATGCTCCGCCCACAATAGGAGATGTCTTAAATTCAAGATTATAATCACCTGCATCTTCTACATAAACGGAATACTCTACAAACGGATGATTATCAACATTAGATTCGGTCATATTCATAGCCAAGTATGTACTACCCGCTGTTGCTGTTTGGTAAATCTCACTATAGTTGAAGGGATTGGTAATAGAAAATGCTACATCGCCTTCCGCTACAGCCATAGGAATAGTATTTATGAGCATTGCCAATACTGCAATAAATCCTATAACTTGCTTCTTTAAATTTTTCATTGTAATTATCCTCTCTTCCTTTTTATTAGAATCGCAAATAATATTTATATGGCACAAGGCATCAGCCCTTTACACCTCCGACGCTTACTCCTCCAACGATATATTTCTGTAATACCGCAAACACTAATATCTGCGGCGCTATAGAAAATATGAGTGCAAGCATTTGGTAATCCAAAGTATATGTCGATGCCTTCATTTTGTATATTTGCAGACCTATTACCGACTTTTCTTTAGAAGAAATAAGCAGATAAGGCCAGAAAAACTGTCCGAACTGCGCATTAAACCCAAAGGTTGCGACAGTAATAAATACAGGCACACTCAAGGGTATTATCACTTCAAAGAACAGTCTTATATCCGAACAACCGTCAATCCACGCTGCTTCAATCAAAGACTTTGAAATACCGTCGAAAAAGTTTTTAAAAAGAATTATATTAAATGCGTTTGCACCTGCCATAAGCCATATAGGCCAATAAGTTTCAAGCAAATTTATTCCTAATATCGGCAAGCTCTTAAACTCCATATAAAGCGGAACAGTACGCATAGTGCCGGGCATTAACATTATCCAAAAAATTATTGTCAGCACTACTTTTGTACCTTTGGGCTGGAGACGTGAAATCACATATCCCGCAAACCCTGATACAATAAGGTCCATTATAACGCTTCCTATAGTCATAACGAAAGTATTGGCATAATACTTATAGAACTTCATCTCGGACCATACTTTTCCAACCTTAGATAAGTCAATCTTTTTGGGAAAAAATGATGCAGGTACAGCATAGATTTCTCTTACGTCTTTAAATCCCGAAAGGAGTACCCAAAAAACGGGCACAAACGATATTACACAGCAAAGCGCAATAAAAACAAATATGCAAATATAAAGAATTTTATACTTAAGTTTCTTCATATCGACATTTGTAAGCGCGCCTTTATCCATTGTTTTCATCTGCTACACCCCCATTTATGCCTTATCTATCTTTTTGTCAAGATAGAAATAGAAGCAGGTTATGACCGCAAGAATTAAAAACATAACCACGCCTACTGCCATTGCGAGATTCGGTTTAATACTCACAAATCCATATCTGTATGCCAAAAGTCCCAAAGTGAGCGATGCATTGTAGGGACCGCCGTCTGTCATTTGCAGAGGCTGTTCCATAACAGAAAATACTGCAATTATCTGACGCACCAGGAATAGTAATGATATGCCCGCGATATGAGGCAGTGTAATAGTTCTGACACGGCGCAGGAAACCTGCGCCGTCTATTATCGATGCCTCATAAAGCTCACGGTTAACATCCTGAAGTGCGGCAAAATAGTATATTACAGACGAACCACAACCCGACCACGTCATACTGACTATTATCAGGGCAATCGTCCATTTCGGGTCCTGGAGCCAAATATACGGCTCTTTGCCAAAAGCCTGCAAAATCATATTCAGCATTCCGCCCGCATCGGGATAATACATCAAATACCATAACAGCGCAACGGCTGCAATAGGCAGTACGCTTGGGAAATAGATAAGCACCCTGCAGGTATTTCTAAAATGTACTATTTCATTCAGTAAAATGGCAATTATAATAGGTAAGAAGTATCCGATAACTATGGACCAAAGAACGTATTGACAAGTATTCCACAACGTCTTTAGAAACATCGAGTCGGACAAGATGATTCTGTAGTTTTTAAGCCCTACAAAATCTTGAACCTTATACCCCTTCATATTAAAGAAACTCCAATATGTACCCATTATCTGAGGTCTTAAAACAAACAAGTATACCAAAATCAGTGCCGGCAGCATTAAGAGCCACGCATTGAAATCCCTTTTGGTGGGCAAAATACTTTTATGTTTTTTACTAATATCTTTTGGTGCATTCTTTGACATACTATCACCTAATTTAAGTTATTGAGATAATTATTTTGAAAATCTGACTCAGCCTTGTCTACAACTGCCTGACAATCTGCATTTTTGTCATTTAAAACAGCCTGAATACAGGAGTCTAAAAGTGCGTAAAGGTCTTGTGTGCACATTCTTTCCTCAGCATGGAGAACAACACCTGTCTTGTCATTATATGATGCAACATTTTCTTCTTTAATGTTTCTGTTTTTCTCAATCATTTCTTGTTTGTATGCTTCAGAAGCATTGTTTGCATTCCAAATTGATGCGTCTTTTATTCCGATAACACGTTTTGAATCAAGTTTTTCCTGTATATTTCTCTCAATTGCAGTCTTTAATTCGTCTGTCAGCTCAGTAGCAGGGGTATCGCCCTTAAATGCAAGCCATTTAATAGCAGCATCTATCTGCTTAGGTGTAGCATTTGGAGCTATTGCGGAAAAATCACCGCCGAGCAGGGCAACACGCGCCTTTGGACCTGCAGGCATCTTTGCATATCCGATATCGTCTGTGCTCATACCGTATTTGCTGGTCAGCAAATCTACCTGTCCCGGGTGTGCAAATGCCATTGCAGCTTGATCTGTGCCGATAAGTTTCATTGCATCATCATTATTTATCAACGTTTCTTTCGGAAGTGAATTGTCTTCCCATTTCATATCGCGGAGGAATTTAAGTGCCTCGGTAACACCATCGTTAAAATCTGCTTTCCAGCCTGCATCGGTTTCTTTCATAAATTCGCCGCCAAAGCTCCAAGCCAGGTTTGTAAAGTTCCAGCCTCCGCCGTTTGCTGTTGTTGGGAACAAGAATCCCGCTTTTCCTGTCTTTTCCTTTATGATTTTTGACATTTCGCGTACATCATCAAAGGTTTCAGGAATCTTAGGAGTTCCGTCTTCATTCATAAGCCCTGCTTGTCTGAACAAGTTTAGGTTTAAAACAAGTCCCAATGTGTAAAGACTTCTTGGGATGATATAAATATGTCCGTCTTTGGAAATTTCATTTTTAATATCGTCCGAAATGGCATCATAGTAGCCATTTTTTTTCATCGCATCTGTAATATCTGCAGCGTAGCCAAGCTCCATTATCTTCTTTGACTCTGTAGCAAATGTATTGTATATTATAGGAAGTGTGCCGCCCTCAGCCTTAGCAGCAAAAGTGCTGACATCATAAGCCCAAGTATCCGGCACAACAAGAATATCAGGATACTTTGCCTCAAATTCTTCCTTCAGTTTCATACGGCTTGCATACGATTCAGGCTTTGTCTCTTCATCGGGCCAGTTACCTACTGTAAGTATAACCCTTCCATCCTCTGTAAGAGATGAATCCTCTTTTTTTCCACACGACGAAATCATCGTCGTACCCATTGCTAATGCAATTAAAAGTGCAATAGCTCTTTTTGTTTTCATAAAAATCTCTCCCATCTTTTATATTTTCGCACTTTTGTGCGTTTTAGGACTGTGTAACATATGCCTCCAAATCAAACGCTGTTATTCTATAATACCATCGCAGTAATGGATATGTAGGTCGCTGAAGCTACCGTCCTGAGCCATCTTCATAACAGTACCGCCAACCATAGGCGTACCGTTAGATGTAGCCGCACCTTTTTTCACTGTGCCATCTGCAAGCATATGGTTTATCTCGTCATAATCAGAAGACTTTTGCCCAAACTGGAATCTTGTACCGTCATATACTACGCTCGCACTATATGTGTGTTCATGACCGAAAAAGTGAGAATCACAGCCTAACGCTTTCATACCCTCATATATTATCTTATCCTTATCCCATTTTGAATTAAATCCTCCGCAAATATATCCGAAGTCTCCATCATCCAGCTTACCCAAATTCTCTATTAACTCAGAATCGTTATCTTCGGTCACTTTCTGATACCGTCCTATAGCCTCTTGAGCTATCGTTAGCGGAATATGATATGCAAACGAATATTTCATTCCGGGATATGCATTATTGATTTTTTGTGCCGCTGCCGTATACCACGCTATCTGGTCCTGTCCAAAGCCTCTTGTTGCTGTAGAATGTCCGTTAGCCAGCGACTTTTCGCTGATATTGGCAGCACCGTTTGAATCTAACATAAAGAATACTCTTTTCAGCTCTCCGCCCTGAGTTATACCTACAGAGTAATTTCCGTTTCCTGTCAGTGTCCTCTGTTTAAACAAACAATTAGGTGCATTTTCCAGCCGTGCACATTGCCAGTCTACGCCCAGAGCAGTCTCTGCATCGTGGTTTCCGTATATGGGTGCCCACGGAATATTAAAGCTTTCCATTACATCAACAAGCGCTTTAAAACAGCTTCCGTCATCATCAAACTCACCGTATACATTATCCCCCGTCATAATTATGAAATCAGGCTTCGTTTCTGCTACCACCTCTCGCAAATAGTCAAAGCAAAGCTCATCCATTTTGTCAGGCTTCCAATAAGCAATTGCGGTGTCGCTTATACGGGATTTCGTTCTGCGCTGTGAGGAATCGATGATCTGCGTATCCGTAATCTGCAGGATAACAGGCTCTCTTCCTTCTTCAACATCGACTACGAAATCCACATATTCGCTAAAGTCGTTATTTTGTTCATTTGATTTTAGATTTATTGCCTTTGCCAAAGGAATCATGCTTTCCTTTGATTTCCAAATAAACGCATCGATGACATCGCCCGTAATGGTCTTTTCTACAGTGGCAGTTTGACCTATTTGAGGATTTATCTCATCCTCGATTTGAACAGATGAAAGCGATTTCCTGCCGTTCTCTTCCTCATATGCTCCAAAAACAACATCTGACTGTCCTTCGCTGTCTTTAACCCTTTTAAGCTCAACTGTTGCTATACCTGTTGACTCATTGTATCCTGCGGATA
>JAIKVQ010000018.1 GCA_024685565.1 Bacillota bacterium | reverse complement strand
CTTTCAACTCGTATATCGGTTAGTTTGCCGTTTACTTTTGCATTTTTGTAAACCGTCATATTATTTTACCCTTTTTTAAGACGCAGGAAATAAAATCTTTTCAATAATATCTCCCAAAACCTGCGCGATAGAGAAAAAGCCTAAATCTGTCGGGTGACAGCCGTCAACCGTTCCCTCATTTTTGCAAATTGCGCAAAGCTCCTGCCCGCTTATGAAGTAAACATTTTCATCACCTGCCGCTTTTGCATTATCGTATGTCGCTTTTACGACGCATAAGCGTTGTTTTTCTTCCTCTGTGAGAATATAATTAGGTCTTGACATCATTATAATCGGTAAGTCGGGGTTTTTCTTGCGTATCGTCTTAAACATTTTCTCGTGAGTATCCTTAAGATATTGTACCGTTGGGGCATTGTGGTCATAGTCGAAAACAAAAAGCGACATATCAAGTTTTTTTATGTATTCTGCCATTATGTCCTCTGCCCTTGCACTGCCTGAAAAGCCCAAATTAACATAATCACAGCCAAGTCTTCTTGAAATTATGCTTTGGTAGCTCATTCCCGGTCTTGATGCACAGCCGCCTTGAGTAATTGACGAGCCATAATACACGATAGGCTTTATATCTTTATATTTTGCAGCCTCTTTCAATACCGCATTTTGCTGTAATCCTATATATAGCTCATTTACATTGCTGTAAAGCGGAAAGTTTATCGTTATTTCCCTTAATTCCCTTGTTTCAAATTCGATTATGCCTTCAAATCCGTCTTTTACATCAAAACCAGGGACAAAAGTCTTTTTATAAATGTTATTTTCATATAAATCAAACCCTACCGAGCCTGTAAGCGCAAAATGCGGCATCTTTCCTAAGCCGTCCATTTCCGCCCTAATAGCAACATATGCGCTGTCGGTTACAAACCGTACCCTTCCGCCGGCAGTATTTGTATGGAGTCTGAATACCCCCTCGTTTACATTGCTTGCGATATCTTCAGGCATACGACGGTATTTTCCGTTTTCCTTGAAAATGCCGTATATCTTGAATGGCTTTTCATCAGCACTGTGAAATGCAATATCCTCTTTTTCAAAATTATTTACTACTTTAAAGTTTTTGTCTATTTTTGAAATATCCATAAACATTATCCTCCCTGTATTTTTTTAATCAAAGCATAGCCGCTCCTAAACTGCCCGCGTCGTTCTGAAGTGTTGAAATTTCTATACGAATATCACTTTTAATAAGCTTTTTCAATGGATTTAACAGCTTTTCGCCCTGTCTTGTAACACCGCCTGCCAAAACTACCGCATCAGGTCCGAATATGTTTACCAAGCTGTTTATCCCCATAGCAAGATAGCGGATATAGTCGTCAAATATCTTTTTGGCAACGCCGCAGCCTTTATCCATAGCCTTGAAAATATTCTCGCCCGAAAGTGTATCATTCTTAATCATCTTATAAAGTATACTATCTGGATTTTTTAAAGCTATATCTTTTGCATCTTTAATAAACGCCGTCATTGAGCAATATTGCTCCCAACAGCCGTTCTGACCGCAAGGACAAGGTCTTCCATTCTCTGCCTGAATTACAAAATGTCCTATTTCGCCCATATTATTGTTTGAGCGGAGTATCTGCCTGTTCATAATAATTCCGCCGCCGACGCCCGTTCCAAGTGTTACAAGTACAATGTTTTCACAGTCCTTTGTACTGCCGAAAATGACCTCACCGAGTGCGGCACAGTTTGCATCGTTATCAACAGTCACGCAAAGCCCCGTTTTTTCGGAAATATAGCTTTCAAGCGGGGTCTCTTTAAAGGGTAGATTTGTTGCCGTAACTTTTCCCTCTTTTATTATCCCCGGTGTACCAATCCCCACCGTTGTTATATCAAGAGAGTTTTTAAGACTCAATATCCTTTCAGTAAGGCTTGTAAGTATCCTTTCTTCAGTATTTTCTGTTTTAAAGCTGCTTTTATAGACAATATCATTTTGGTCTATTACCGCCATTTTTATATTTGTTCCGCCTATATCGATGCCGAGTTTAGCTCCCGAATATGACTCCCTATCGCAAATCAGCACAACATCGGGGTGGGTTTTTAGCATTGTTGCAGGAATATTTGTATTTATGCCTCCGTTTATAAGCTCTGAAACAACCTTTCTCTTGCTTGCACCACTTGCCAAAAGAATGATTTTTTTTGCATTTAGAATTGTGGAAATTCCCATTGTTAATGCCTGTTTCGGAACATCGTCAAAGGAATCGAAAAACCTTGAATTTGCCTTTATGGTATTTTCGGTAAGGTTTGTAAGGTGCGTAAAGGAATTAAGGCTTGCGTCAGGCTCATTGAAGCCTATATGCCCGTTTCTGCCGATTCCCAAAATCTGTAAATCAACGCCGCCGTTTGCTTTTATGCTCTTTTCGTAGTCCTCGCATTCCTTTTGCGGATCATCGGTTTCACCATTTGGGATATGGATATTCTCATTTTTTATATTGATTTTTGAGAACAGATTTTCCCGCATAAACCAGTCATAGCTTTGCTTATTCCTTTTCTTTATGGGGTAGTATTCGTCTAAATTATAACTCTTGACCTCCGAAAAATCAAGCTCTTTTTGCCTATACATTTTAGCAAGTTCATTATACATTCCCAAAGGCGTTGAGCCTGTGGCGAGTCCTAAAACGCTGTCCGGCTTTAAGGTTATTTGAGACGCCACGATTTTTGCCGCTTTTTTTGATAATTCCTCATAGTTGTCGCATAGAATAATTCTCATTTTACCAAGTCCTTTACTATTCCCTTTAAAATATCCTCTTTTTTTGCTATTTCCTCAACTAATTTAAACTGATTCCTTGCCCTGTCAAGATTATGATTTTCCCTATGGATTTTAAAGTATGTATCGCCGTTTAA
>JAIKVQ010000170.1 GCA_024685565.1 Bacillota bacterium | reverse complement strand
AAATCCGTTTTCTTCCGCAAAGCTTTCAAGATAACATTTTGCTGTCATTCCGCCTCTTGAAAAATTATATGCTTTCAATCCGTTTTTTCGTGCAATGTACTGACCCCATGAGTATTCGTATAAGTCGTGATATTCTTTATTACCTTCCGAATCCACCGTTTCAAACTCACCAGACGACAAGCTATCTCCAATAAAAGCGATTGTTCTGAAAATAGCTGTATTACTGTATCCCTCAACCAAACTATCAAGGGGCTTTTCGTTTTTAGCAAATAATTTGTCCCAATTCATATTAAACCTCTTCTATTATTTATATATTTTAAATCCATTTCCCAAAATCTGCTGCGATTCTGAAAAAATAACAAATGCTCCGCTATCAATATTCAATATTTTCTTTTGAAATTCTGCTGCTTCGCTTTCCTTCATTGCGCAAATTAAAACTTGCTTATCACTCATTGTATATGCGCCTGTTGCGTTTATCAAGGTAACGCCGCGTGGTGATGTTGATACTATTTTTTCAGATATCTCCACGCCTTTATCGGTTATTACAAATGCGAGTTTAGATATGTTCATTTTCTGTATCAGCCAATTAACCGAATAAGATGAAATAAACAGAGATAAAGCTCCGTAAAGTGCCAGATTTATCTGCCTGAATACTATGATTGATGCGGTAATTACCGCAGAATCTACAATCAGCAAAAGCGTGCCTATGCGTGCCTGCGGGAATAAATGCTGAACCAGTCTGCTTAATATGTCTGTCCCACCTGTAGAACTATCTTGTGTTAATGTCAGCCCTATACCAAATCCATAAAGTATACTACCAAATACTGTTGCCAAAAATACATCATTAACAAACGCTGGTATGTATGAAAAAATTTGCAAAAATACTGATAACAGCACCGAACCAAAAATGGTATCCATAACAAACGATTTCCCAAGTATTCTTAATGCTGTTATTAACAAAATAGCATTGATCATAAAAAATGTCAGACCCGTTGGAATTCCCAATGTATGAAAAAGTATTGTTGCTAATCCCGACACTCCTCCATTTACTATTTTGTTGGGTGTATAAAAAACGCTTATTCCAAACGCAGTTAATACAACACCAAGTATTATTGTTGCATACTTTAACATTTTTTGTTTATCAAACATCCTTTTTACCATATTATCTGTCCATATTATCAAATACAAATTGTTTAAATATTCTTACTCCAATATCAAGAGCATCTTCATCAATATCAAATTTGGAGCTATGAAGTCCGTATGTACTTCTTTTTTCCTCATTTGCAATACCAAGCCTGAACATACAGGCAGGTTTTCTAATCGCAAAGCAGGCAAAATCCTCACCACCCATATTTCTTTGGTTATCAGAAATATTCTCTTTTCCAATAACCTTCCCCGCAGAAACTATCATTCTTTCTGTTATATCGAAATCGTTAACCAATATGGGATAATGCGTTTCCATTGTAAGTTTTGAACTTGCGCCAAACATCTCGGCAGTCATTTTTGACACTTTTTCAATCTGGTCAAGCAGTTTTTTTTCTGTTTCATCGTTCCATGTACGCAAAGTGCAGTTCATACGGCAGTAATCAGATACTATATTAGATGCAGTACCACCGTGTATTTCGCCTGCATTAAATATTACAACCTCATTTGCGGAAAGCCCTTTGGTCATAATTGATTCAATAGCCGTGTATGCTTTTATTGCAACCATATTGGCATCAATCCCGTTTTGCTGTCGCGCAGCATGCGCAGATTTGCCAAAAAATTCCAATGTAAAATGGTCAGCATTTGCATTTTGAGGTCCTTTTGTTATAAGGATCTTACCAGCCTCACAATTTGGCTCTGCGTGTAAAGCGATAATGCAATCGATATCTTTCATTACACCATCTTCTGCTATATATTCTGCGCCGCAGTATGTTTCCTCACCGCTCTGGAATATAAACTTCACACAGCAGTTAATTTTATCTCTTTCCTCATACAATTCTTTAAGCGTTGCTAAAGCTATCGCAGTATGCGCATCGTGACCACAAGCATGCATTCTGCCGTCTATCCTGGATTTATACGGCACATCATTTTCCTCCCAGATCGGAAGTGCGTCAATATCCGCTCTTATGCCTATAGTATAATTCTTTTTTTCAGGATTGATAGTCGCAACTATACTGCTCTTGCCATACTTTTCTGTATAATCAATGCCGATTTTTGAAAGCTCATCTCTTAATAGCGCAAGCGTCTTAGGCAAGTCAAATCCTATTTCGGGATACATATGCAGTTTTCTGCGTATATCTACAGCATAAGTGTTTTTCATTTTCTTTAAAACCCTTTCAATAATTTTTCCGCATTGGTACGCATGACTGCTTCAATATCATTATCTGAAAGCTTTAATTCTGTGGCTACGCGCTTAAACGCCTTTAATTGCTCATACATCATTATGGTTATATTTTTTTCGTCAGTCTGCCTCATGTGTGGCTGACCGTCAACATCACCGTAGAGACCTCTCGGAACTATGTTATAGTAAACTCCATTTTCAACAATGCGGTACATTCGCATTATAGCAATAGGCATATCTGAGCCGAAAATGAGCTTTTTCGTACCTACTGCGTTAATACAAGCCCTTATAGCGTCGTCGGAAAGATTTGCCGTAAAATCGAAATATGTATTTTTACCCTTGCCGACTACATCAAAGGCATTCCCTATATCCTCTTTAGCGTAAGCTCTGCCTATATGCGCGATTATGAGCTTAATATTTGGATATTTTTCCTCAATTTCGGCAAGCTGTGCAAGATTTACTCCGTCCTTAAATCTTCCGTTTCTCGGAATGTGCAGCATCACGATCCAACCGTTCTTATCAGCCTTTTCAAGATGTGAATGAGGAAGAAAATCAAATATTCTTATCTCATTTGCAGGTAAATAGGGCGGACAGTTTGAAAGATACGGCTTTAATCCAAGAAAACCCCCCTTTTTTACATTTTCTTCCAATTCGTCTGATGGCATATCATAAGAGGTTCTGTATAAAGTGCTCCAGCCATATTCCTTTCCTACCTCTAAAACATAATCATTTGCCATTTTAATATCACAAGAACAGCCCCCGAATACAAGAGGAGTAACCTTTTTATCGGGAAACATATCCAAATAAGCATTTTTAAGATCCTCTGCCGTCTGCTCCTCATACACAAGCCTTGTCCATGTAGATCCGCCATTGCTTTTCCCCCATCTTCCAAAGCTTTTCTTACTCAGATGAGTGTGAAAATCAATAAAACTATCCGGCAAAAAATCCTTTAATTCATTTTCATAAACATACTTATCATAATCATTCGTCTTAAAATTCAGCATCTAAACCGTCTCCTTATCCAAAATTCTTGCCGCAACGGACTCGTTTTCAAAAATACCAACACCTATTCCCGCAATAGCCGAAGCGCCAACAGCGCCTGCAAATGCTCCGTGTTTAACCTTTACACTGATTCCGCATATTTCAAGTATGATTTTCCGCCACATAGGGTTTTCCGACGGACCTCCTACCATTACGGCAGTATTTGTTTTTATTCCCACGCTTTCAAAAACCGATATTTTTTCTTTTAAAATTCTTACTGCGCTTTCCATAATTGCGCGGGCGATATTTCCCTTTGTAAAGCCTTCAAATTTACTGTCATCAGGCTCTTCCGTTATATTTATCAAAAGCCCGTCTGCTGCATTTTGCTGCGCAAGGCTTGACAGAGTTTTATACGCATTCTCACTTCCGTCAATATATCTATTCACATAAAGTGCTATCCTCTCGGAAAGAGATGATGCGGAAACCATTGCTCCCCAAGCTCCGCCTTTTTCCGACAAGAAAGGATCTATCAGTGCCTTTGTGTTCTCTATTTTTGCTCTGTCCATTATGGGAATAAATGCTACCCACGATGTACCGCAGGACAAAAGCATTTCTCCCTCCTTCAATACTCCCACGCCTCTTGCCGCTGATGGGTGATCAAAGCTGCCGAGTATAACAGGCGTATCTTTCTTTAATCCGCACTTCTGTTCCGCAGCCTCTGTAACCGTTCCAAGCACACTTCCACACGGCATCACAGGTGGAAGCATATTCTCGCTTATGCCGATTTTATCGAGGATTTCGGGGATATATTTTCCATTTTTCTGGTCAATGAGAAAAAAAGGAGTTCCTGCTGATGTACTAATTCCCCATTTACCCGTAAGCCTGAAATAAAGATATTCGGTGCTCATACAGACTTTACCGCAGTTTTCTATTTTTTCGGGCATATGTTTTTTTATATAGCACAAAAGTGCAAGCGGCATTGTCTTATATGAAAATGGCCAGCCTGTCCTTTTATAAAACTCATAGGTGTCCATTTCGCCTAAAATCTCTCTTGCCTCACTGGTCACACGCTTATCCTGCCAATTAAAAATCGGCGTCAAAGGGTTATTATCCTTATCCATCAAAAGAAGATTTCCGCTTGCAGAGGATGCACAAAATCCGTCAATCATTTGCCCTTTAGAAAGCTCATAAATTGCAGAAAAACAGGTCGCTATATAGTCATCGGCAGAAATTTCCACTCCCCCATTATCAAGTCGGGTGTAGGAAAAGCTTTTATGCGCATTTTTTACTATATTTCCATCATTTGTGACAAGGACGCCCTTTACAGATGAAGTTCCTATATCAAGTCCTATCAGCATAATTTTCTCCTATCCGATTACTACCGTATCAATCCCAAGAAGTCTGCCGAAATATTCCAGCTCTTCTGCCCTTGCGCCATACACAAATGCCGAATGATGCGTTGCACCGTTTATGCTTAACTTTTCAAGAAATTCTGCAGTTGTAAGCTTTTCGGGCTTAATCCACCCTCTTATCGTATACGGAAAATTATCCACCGTATAATCCTGCATTTC
The DNA here is from genome assembly GCA_024685565.1 of Bacillota bacterium. Lineage (GTDB taxonomy): Bacteria > Bacillota > Clostridia > UBA1381 > UBA1381 > UBA1738. The sequence continues at coordinate 915 of JAIKVQ010000170.1, read as the reverse complement.
GGCACTGCAAATTACCATGCGGAAATCGTCTTTTGTAGGAGCTATATTTACAAAAACACCTTTTCCGCCCTTCATTCTTGCATATCCTGCATACGGCATAGTTCCTTCGGCATAGTTGATTTTTGCCCTTCTTATATATGGCTTACTGTCAACAATCCTATAATTAACCTCACCCATATGGCTTAAAAAAATCATATCGTTTTTCCAATCCGGGCAAAAAATCTCAACAAATGTAGTATCCGAATAGCCTGCTAAAAGCGCGCCTACAAGCGATGCTGTCAATGGATCACCCTCGCCTGCATAGCCGATGCCTTTTTCCATACTTTTGCACGCCTCTAAAAACGGCATTGTAGGAAGTCCCGCCTTTTTACCCATATTTCTGAAATTCGCGGTAAAGGCTGTAAATTTCTCGTCTTTTATACATTTACGGACTGCCAAGGACGCGCGGATTGCTTCGCAATATTCGTCCTCTACCACACTTTCATCAAAGTCATAGTTTTCTTTGTCTTTTTTGTATTCCTCCGCAATTTCATCATCAGTTACAGAATTTGAGTATTTTTCCATTTCGTCAGCAGTTTTTTCTACCACTTTTATTCCAAATCTGTTTTGCAGTAATTCATTTTCTACGCGAAAATCCCCCATACCGTCAAAAAGACCGCCAAACATTGCAACATTAGCTTCAGAAAATGCTTTTTTCGCCATTGCCGCTCTGACATAGCCGCAAACACGATCAATTATATCAGATTCTTTGTAATGTCCTGCCGCAATGGCATAGTCCTTTCCGCGTCGCTTTAGCATACAGCACATATCCATAACCCCATGTATGCCGTGACAAAATGTAATTTCCGCCGGACTTTGCATATTATCAAATTCAAAGACAGATGTTGTATCAAGCGCAACAATAGGAAGCTTGGT
>JAIKVQ010000178.1 GCA_024685565.1 Bacillota bacterium | reverse complement strand
TACCGTAAGACTTGCAGTTTTAGTTTCGGGCGGAGGAACAAATCTTCAGGCAATAATAGACGCCCAAAAGAACGGTATTATTAAAAATGCAAAAATCCGGCTTGTAATATCAAGTAACCCGAATGCATATGCCTTAGAGCGCGCAAAAGAAAACGGAATACCTTGTAAGGTTATTTCAAAAAAGGAGTTTAAAACGACTGAAAAGGCAGAAAAGGAAATAATAAAAACACTTGAGGATTACGGTATAGAGCTGATTGTTTTAGCCGGATATATGCAGGTTTTGAGCGAAAATTTCACAAAAAGGTTTGAAAAAAGAATTATAAATGTCCACCCGTCTTTAATACCGTCCTTTTGCGGAGACGGATTTTACGGACTGCACGTTCATGAGGCGGCGATAAAAAAGGGCGTTAAGGTCACAGGCGCGACTGTGCATTTTGTGAATGAGATAACCGACGGCGGGGAAATAATTATGCAAAAGGCAGTGAAGGTTTTGAAAAGGGATACGCCTGAAACTTTGCAAAAACGCGTTATGCAGCTTGCCGAATGGAAGATACTTCCTCGAGCAGTTGAAAAAATATCTAAAGAAATAATAAAGGGAAGGGAAAAACGATGAATGTTTATGAAATCAATGAAATCGATAAACTGATTTCTACAAATCCTTATGTCGGAAGAGGTATAGTGATAGGGAAAACCCCCGATGGAAAAAGGGCCTGCACCGCATATTTCATTATGGGCAGAAGCGAAAACAGCCGAAACCGCATTTTTGAGGAGAGGGATGACGCGATATACACAAAAGCGTTTGACGAGAGTAAAGTTACCGACCCGAGCTTAATTATTTATGCGGCGGTAAGAAAGATACATAATAAACTCATTGTGACAAACGGAGACCAGACCGATACAATATATGATGGGATTAGGAGAGGCAAGAGCTTTGCTGAGGCGCTGTCGACGCGCGAATTTGAGCCTGATAGCCCTAATTTTACGCCAAGAATAAGCGGAATACTCAGCTTTTATAACAACAACTTCAATTATGAAATGAGTATTTTAAAAAGTGCGGACAGCCTCGGTACTGCGTGTAATAGATACACCTTTTCCTATCCGTCAATTTCAGGATTGGGGCATTTTATACATACATATGAGGGTGACGGAAATCCACTTCCCACTTTTTTGGGAGAGCCAAAGAGAGTCAAAATGTATGACGATATTGATGAATTTACCGATATTCTGTGGAAATCATTGAATTATGACAATAAGATTTCTCTTTATGTAAGATACACCGATTTAGAAACAGGAGCGGAAGAGTATAGGCTCATAAATAAGAATAAACAGGAGAACTGATATGAAAGAATTTGAATTAAAATACGGTTGCAATCCAAATCAAAAGCCGTCTAAAATATTTATGGCGGAAGGCGGAGAACTTCCGATTGAGATACTAAATGGAAAGCCTGGATATATAAATTTTTTGGACGCATTTAACAGCTGGCAGCTTGTAAAGGAATTAAAAGAGGCGTTAAATTTGCCTGCAGTAACATCTTTTAAGCATGTAAGTCCGACCTCAGCAGCAGTAGGCGTTAAGATGTCCGATACTCTTAAAAGAGCCTGCTTTGTGGACGATATTGAGGGACTTGACGATTCTCCGCTTGCAACGGCATATGCAAGGGCAAGAGGTACCGACAGAATGTGTTCATACGGCGATTGGGTGGCACTTTCAGATAAGTGCGACGTTACCACTGCAAAGCTGATTTTAAGAGAGGTTTCGGACGGTGTAATTGCGCCGGACTATGACAGCGATGCACTTGAAATTTTGAAGTCAAAGCGTAAGGGAAACTATAATATTGTAAAGATTGATGAAAATTATGTGCCTGAGGAAATCGAGAGAAAGCAGGTTTTCGGAATTACATTTGAGCAGGGAAGAAATAATTTTAAAATTAACAGAGAACTTTTAGAAAATTTAGTAACAAAAAATAAGGAACTGCCTGAAAGCGCTGTAAGAGATTTGATTATTTCGCTTATAACCCTTAAATATACTCAGTCAAATTCAGTCTGTTATGCGTATGACGGACAGGCAATAGGAGTTGGAGCAGGTCAGCAGTCGAGAATACACTGCACACGCTTGGCAGGTAGTAAAGCTGATACGTGGTTTTTGCGCCAGTGTGACAAGGTTTTAAATCTCCCGTTTTTAGAAACTCTTTCAAGGGCAGAGCGTGACAATGTAATTGACGGGTACATAAACAAAAATGAGGAAGATGTGTGTGCTGAGGGCATTTGGCAAAAGTATTTTTGCGAAAAGCCTGAACCATTGACAGATGATGCGGCAAGAGAGTTTTTATCAAAAATTGACGGTGTATCGCTTGGATCTGACGCATTTTTTCCGTTTAGCGATAATATTGAAAGGGCAAAAAAAAGCGGTGTAAAATATATTGCAGAGCCCGGCGGTTCAATCCGTGACGATGCGGTTATAGAATGCTGTGACAAATACGGTATGACAATGGCATTTACAGGTATGCGTCTTTTCCATCATTGATTTAAAGGAGTAAAAATGAAAGTTTTAGTAATAGGCGGCGGCGGAAGAGAGCACGCCATCGTAAAAAAACTTAAGGAAAACAAAAAAATTGACTGTATTTATGCTTTGCCCGGAAACGGCGGTATAGGGAAGGACAGCATATGCGTTCCAATCGGAGCAAAGGAAACTGACAAAATCGTCGGATTTGCCCAAAATGAGGGTATAGACTATGCAGTTGTAGCACCTGATGATCCGCTTGTTCTTGGTCTTGTTGACGAACTTGAAAGAGTTGGGATAAAATGTTTTGGACCTGATAAGAAGGCGGCGATAATTGAGGGAAGTAAGGTTTTTTCAAAGAACCTTATGAAAAAATATAGTATCCCGACTGCACAGTATGAGGTGTTTGATAAGGCAGAAAGTGCGCTTGCCTATCTTGAAACAGCACCTATACCCACTGTAATTAAGGCGGACGGTCTTGCTCTTGGAAAGGGCGTAATTATAGCCAAAACCCGCGATGAGGCAAAAAAGGCTGTTTTTGAGATAATGGAAAATAAGAAGTTTGGCGACAGCGGAAACAGTATAGTAATCGAAGAATTTTTAGAGGGCCCAGAAGTTTCAGTGCTTTCATTTACCGATGGCAAAACTATTGTTCCTATGGTTTCATCAATGGACCATAAGCGTGCGTGCGACGGCGATTTGGGACTTAATACAGGCGGAATGGGTACCGTTGCACCAAATCCATATTATACTGAAGAAATTGCAAAAGAATGTATGAAAAAAATCTTTTTGCCTACGGTTGAGGCTATGAATAGTGAGGGGAGAACCTTTAAAGGCTGTCTGTATTTCGGACTTATGCTGACAAAGGACGGGCCTAAGGTAATCGAATATAACTGTCGTTTCGGTGACCCTGAAACACAGGTCGTACTGCCTCTTTTGGAAAGCGACCTTTTTGAAATAATGAATGCAGTAACAGAGGAAAGACTTAGCGAAATTGAGGTAAAATTCAGCAAAAAATCTGCCTGCTGTGTAGTTATGGCATCAAAAGGCTATCCCGAGCATTATGAAAAGGGCTTTGAAATCTCAATCCCTGAAAGCGAAAAACCATATGTTTATGTTGCGGGAGCGGAATTGCGTAATGACAGACTTGTTACATCAGGCGGGAGAGTTCTTGGAGCTGTTGCGGTGGAAGATAACCTTGAAGACGCGATAAATTCAGCGTATAATAGGGCAGCTAAAATAAAGTTTGACAATGCGTATTATAGAACTGATATAGGGAAAAAGGCGCTTTTGGTGCAAAAGGAGGGGATTTTGTGATATACAGAGTATTTGTTGAGAAAAAGGAGGATCTTGCCTTGGAGGCGAATGCTCTTTTTGATGATGCAAAAAATCTCCTTGGAATAAAGGAACTTAAAAAAATAAGAATTATAAACAGATATGACGCTGAAAATATATCGGGTGAGATATTTGAAAAAGCGAAAAAAACTGTATTTTCCGAACCGCAGACAGATGTGGTTTTTGATAAACTTATGCTTGATGCTAAGTCTTTTGCTGTTGAATATCTTCCCGGTCAATTTGACCAGAGGGCAGACTCTGCAGAACAGTGCATACAAATTATGGCAAGGGGCGAAAGACCGAAGATTAAAACTGCGAAAGTGTATCTGCTCTATGGAGATATTTCCGATAGTGATGTAAATGCGATAAAAAAGTATGTAATAAATCCCGTGGAGGCAAGAGAAGCGTCTTTTGATATGCCAAAGACTCTTGAAACTGTGTACGAAATACCAAAAACTGTACAAAGATTGGACGGTTTTACTGCTCTTTCGAAGCCTGAACTTGCAAAATTCATAGAAGAATATTCCCTTGCAATGGATATTGACGATATACTCTTTTGCCAGAAGTATTTTTTGAGTGAAAAGAAAGACCCGACAATCACAGAAATAAAAATGATAGACACATATTGGTCGGACCATTGCAGGCATACTACATTTTTAACAACGATTGACAGTGTGAAGTTTAGTGACGAAATGCTTGAGGACGCATATAAAAAATATTTAAGTGTAAAAGCATATTTGGGACGTGAGAATAAGCCGATTACCCTTATGGATATAGCCACGGTTGCGGCAAGATATTTAAAAAAAGAGGGAAAGCTTGATAAACTTGATGATTCCGAAGAAATAAATGCCTGTACAGTAAAAATAGAAATTGAGGCAGACGGCAAAAAAGAGGACTGGCTGCTGCTCTTCAAAAATGAAACACATAACCATCCGACCGAAATTGAGCCTTTTGGAGGTGCGGCAACCTGCATAGGCGGAGCAATCCGAGATCCGCTTTCAGGAAGGGCATATGTTTATGGTGCGATGAGAGTTACCGGCGCTGCAAATCCTAAAAAGCCTATTTCCGAAACTTTAAAGGGTAAACTTCCGCAAAGGAAAATTGTTGCTACCGCTGCTGCGGGATATTCCTCATACGGAAACCAAATCGGACTTGCAACAGGCATAGTTGACGAAATATATCACGAGGGATATGCAGCAAAGCGTATGGAAATAGGCGCAGTTATTGCTGCTGCACCCAAAGATAACGTTGTCCGTGAAACCCCGATAGCAGGAGACGTGGTTATTCTAATTGGCGGTGATACGGGAAGAGACGGTTTGGGCGGAGCAACAGGCTCTTCTAAATCGCATACCCAAAGTTCCTTGGAAACTTGCGGTGCAGAGGTTCAAAAGGGAAACGCACCGGAGGAGAGAAAACTTCAAAGATTTTTCAGAAATAAAAAAGTCAGCCGAATGATAAAACGCTGTAACGACTTTGGAGCAGGCGGTGTGTCTGTGGCAATAGGCGAGCTTGCAGACGGACTTAAAATAAATCTTGACGCCGTTCCCAAAAAGTATGAAGGCCTTGACGGTACCGAGCTTGCAATTAGCGAATCGCAGGAGAGAATGGCGGTTGTAATTAAGAAAGAAGATACCAAAGAGTTTATAAGTCTTGCAAAGGAAGAAAATTTAAAAGCTACTCTGGTTGCAGAGGTTACGGACGAAAAACGTCTTGTAATGAACTGGAACGGAAATGAAATTGTAAATGTAAGCCGTGAATTTTTAAATTCAAACGGCGCGGAAAAACATATCGATATAATTGCACCTTTGGGTGAACCTTTTGATAAAGAAATAACAGGTACATTTGCGGAGAACTATCTTAAAATAGCGTCCGACCTTAATATCTGCTCAAAACGCGGACTTTCGGAGAGATTTGACTCAACAATCGGTGCAGGCACAGTTTTGATGCCCTTTGGCGGAAAATATCAGCTGACGCCTATTCAGGCTATGGTACATAAAATTCCTCAAGAAACAAAGGAAACGCACGACTGTTCGCTTATGGCGTATGGCTTTAATCCTTTTATAACCGAGAAAAATCAGTATTGCGGTGCGTATCTTGCCGTAGTTGAGTCTGTTTGTAAGTTGATAGCAACGGGAGCGGAGTTTTCCGATGTTTATCTTACATTTCAGGAGTATTTTGAGAGGCTTGGAAAGGATAAAAACCGTTGGGGAAAACCGCTCGCAGCATTACTTGGAGCGTTTTCTGCTCAAATTGATTTGGGTATTGCGTCAATCGGCGGAAAGGATTCTATGAGCGGAACGTTTGATAATCTGGATGTTCCGCCGACGCTGGTTTCCTTTGCGGTAACAACCGATAAAATACAGAATATCACATCGCCTGAATTTAAAAAGGCAGGTAATAAGGTTGTTCTGATTTCTCCAAAGTATGAAAAGAACGGACTTCCCGAAAAGGATTCACTGATTCGTGTTTTCGATAAGGTACATAAACTGCTCAGAAGCAAAAAGGCTGTTTCCTGTTATACCTTGGGTATGGGCGGAATAGCGGAGGCTGTTATGAAGATGTGTATGGGTAACGGCTTTGGCTTTGAGTTTGAAAGTGACGTTACTCTTCAGGATATTTTTGGGTATAAATATGCGTCATTCCTGCTTGAGATTGAGGGAGAAACAGACGAAAAAATTATCGGCAGGATAACAGAGGAAAAAGCGCTTTCATATAATACGGAAAAAATTGATTTTGATAAAATTTGCGGCCTTTATGAAAATAATCTGGAAAGCATATATAAATGCAATATTAAGGGCGGTAATATTCCTGTTAAAAACTTTAGTTATGAAGATACTTCCAAAATTGTACCAAGTATAAAAACAGCATCTCCAAAGTTTTTAATACCTGTTTTCCCCGGTACAAACTGCGAATATGACACCAAAAGAGCGATTACAGAGGCAGGCGGAGATGCGGAAATATTTGTTATAAATAATCTTACAAAAGAGTCAATTTCAAAAAGTGTTGAAGAATTTGCCAATAAAATAAAACAGTCGCAGGTAATCTTTATTCCGGGCGGATTTTCGGGCGGTGATGAGCCTGACGGTAGCGGAAAATTCATATCGGCATTTTTCAGAAATGATGAGGTAAAGGCAGAGGTTAATAACCTGTTAAAAAACCGAGACGGACTTATGTGCGGTATCTGTAACGGTTTTCAGGCACTTATAAAACTCGGTCTTGTACCGTTTGGCGAAATTGTGGATATTGAAGAGGATTATCCTACACTTACCTTTAACACGATTTTAAGACATCAGTCAAAGATTGTGAGGACAAGGGTTGCGTCAACAAAGTCGGCGTGGCTCAAAAATACAAAAGTAGGGGAAGTGTATAACGTTCCGATTTCACATGGTGAGGGCAGATTTTTGGCAAG
>JAIKVQ010000015.1 GCA_024685565.1 Bacillota bacterium | reverse complement strand
TTTGCGTTTCTTTTTCTGCTCGTGTTCAATTTTTTCTTTGATTTGCTCTATATCCTTTGCAATTTCGCCGTTTGCGTCTATGGTTTTATACATTTCAATATAGCTTTCGACCAAATCTTCGGCTATGGGAGAGGTTTCGTTGAAAACATCAAAAAGAATGGGCTTGATTTCCTCTTCGTAAATAGCAAAAGACGGGCAGGAGTCGGTGCCGTTGTTGATTTTTCCACTGCATACCCACTTGCTGTTTTTGTTTCCCTGCCTGTCAACGCTGTCGCGGCGGTAGTATGCCTTTCCGCAATGTGTGCAGAATAGCTTTCCCGTAAGCAAATTTGCGTGGTTGCAGATATTTTGCCTGTTTTTTACATCTCTGCTTCGCCTTGAAAGGACAGTATTTGCCTCGTCCCAAATCTCCTCGCTGACAATGGCGGGAACAAGCTCACCCGTTTCGTCCTTGAACATAACCCATTCTTCGGGAGGGAGGAAGTGTTGCTTTTTTGTAAACATATCAATAACTTTGACCTTGTTGCCCACATAGTAGCCTTTATATTTGGGGTTGGAAATAGTGTTTGCCATCGTTGAATGTGCGATTTTGTTGCCGTTTCGGTTTCGATAGCCCTTGTTCCAGAATAAGTCTTCAATTTGTTTCATACTGTATTTGTCGGTTGCGTAAAGCTCAAAAAGCTCACGAACCATTTTCGCCTCAGCCTCATTTATGATCAGCTTTTTGTCCTTTTTGTCATATCCGAAAATTCTGCTGTTGCCGAGAACAACGTGATTTTTTATTGCCTGTTGGTGACCGAATTTTATACGGGAGGACAGCTTTCTGAGTTCGTCCTGGGCGATTGATGACATTATGGAAAGCCTAAGCTCCGAGTCCTCGTCAAGCGTGTTTATGTTGTCATTCTGAAAGAAAACGCCAACGCCGCTTGCCAAAAGCTCACGGGTAAACTGAATACTGTCGAGTGTATTTCTCGCAAAACGGGAAATTTCCTTTGTGATAACAAAATCAAATAAATCGCTTTTTGCGTCTTGTATCATTTGATTGAAATTTTCACGCTTTTGAACGGAAATTCCCGAAATTCCCTCGTCAATGTACCCCGGAACATAGTCCCAGAATGTATTCTTTTTGATGAAATCGGTGTAGTACGCAATCTGGTTGTCAAGAGAATTTAACTGCTCGTCCTTGTCGGAGGAAACACGGGCATAAAAGGTAACCCGCATAGGAATTTCATATATGGACTTGGTTTTCATCTGCTCGCGGATTTTGTGTATGTTCAAAATTTTCACCTCGTAAAATTCGTTGTATCATTACTTATAAACAAATTATAACATAAAACAAATAATATTGCAAGGGAAAGTTTAAACCCTGTGACATGCCTATACAGGGGCAAAAAATAAAAAGAGCTTAAGGAACCATATAAAAAAAGGTTGCATTGTACCGAAAAGTATGGTATAATTCTAAAAAAGTTATGAGGTTGTATGATATGATACCATTTAACAAAGCGAGTATAACCAAAATAGAAAATGAGTATGTTTTTGATGCACTCAGCAAAAAACTTTGCGGTGACGGTGAGTATACAAGAAAGGTATATAACTCATTTTTAACAAAACTGCAGGTTAAAAATATGTTGTTAACAACCTCTTGTTCTCACGCTCTTGATATGACGGCAATTCTGGCCGATATTAAAAAAGACGACGAGATTATTGTGCCTTCCTATACCTTTGTTTCTACTGTGAACGCATTTGCCCTGCGGGGTGCAAAGCCTGTTTTTTGCGAAATTGAAAAGGAAACAATGAATATAGATGCGAATAAAATTGAAGAACTTATTACTTCTAAAACTAAAGCAATTTATCCTGTTCACTATGCAGGGGTTATCTGCGATATGGACAAGATTATTGATATCGCAAGACGCCATAATCTTATGGTAATTGAAGATGCTGCGCAGGCCGTAGGCTCGGTTTATAAGGGAAATTATCCTGCGGGAACGATAGGCGATATGGGCTGTTACAGCTTTCACGAAACAAAAAACTATTCAATGGGTGAAGGCGGAGCGATTATTGTAAAAGATAAAGAGATTTTTAAGCAGGCGGAAATTATAAGGGAAAAGGGGACGGACAGAAGTCAGTTTATCCGCGGGGAAGTGGACAAGTACACATGGAAAGCGATAGGTTCGTCTTTTTTGCCGTCTGATATCCTTGCCGCTATGCTTTACGGACAGATAGAGCGCTTTGATGAGATAATGCAAAAGCGTATGAATGTGTGGAATGCGTATAATGACGCGTTTGAAGAACTTGAAAAGAAGGAAAAACTGATAAGACCATATGTGCCTGAATATTCAACACATAATGCGCATATGTACTATATCATTCTTCCTACAAAGGAAGTCCGTGACGATATGATAATTAAACTCCGAGAAAAGGGAGTTCAGTCGGTATTTCACTATATGCCGTTGCATACATCGCCGATGGGTGAAAAATTCGGATATAAAGAGGGCAATTTGCCGATAACCGAAGAGTACGCAGGAAGACTCTTAAGACTTCCGATGTGGGCAGATCTGTCGGAGGATGAAGTTTTGACTGTAATCAATGCGGTAAGGGAGTGTTGTTAGTTAAATGGCTGATGAAAAGTTTTCTGTGGTAATACCTTGCTACAAATCAGATCAAACGATTGAAAAAGTAGTCAGACTTACGAGTGAGGAGTTGGACAGGCTTGGAATACATAATTATGAATTCATACTTGTGAATGATTGTTCACCTGATGGCGGCAAAACAGTGGCTGCCATAAAAGAGGCGGCGAGAAAATATGGATATGTAACGGCGATAGACCTTGCAAAGAATGTCGGTCAACATAATGCAATAATGGCGGCGCTAAATTATGCGGAGGGTGATTTTATTATTTCAATGGATGATGATATGCAGACACATCCGTCACAACTCAGTAAGCTTATTTGTGAGATAAACAAAGGATATGATGTTGTTTACGGATATTATCCGGATAAAAAACATAGTCTGCTTCGGAATTTTGGCAGTCGAATTAATTATTGGTCATCAAGGCTACTTATAGGTAAACCA
>JAIKVQ010000189.1 GCA_024685565.1 Bacillota bacterium | reverse complement strand
TATACTAAAGGTATAACGGACATAAATTATATTGATTCGGTTTTGCCGCTAATGTTATCTGCTAACGGAATTCTGTTTTCGTTTAAATGGTCATCATTATGTTTAATTAATGTATCCTTTAATGCAAAGAAAGCGATGCCTCGTACCCTGCTGGAAGCAGCAATCAACTTGATATTGACTTTAATATTTGTGCCAATATGGGGGATTAGAGGCGCGTTGCTCGGTACAGGAATAGCTTTGGTATACAGAGTGATTGATTTACTTTTCTATGCGAACAGAAAGATACTCGAAGCATCTGTAAAAAAACCGCTTATTTTATATGTGTCTAATTTCCTTGTATTTTTGACATTGTATATGATTGGAACAAAACAATGGTACACGGTTAATACATATTTTGATTTATTCTTATATGCGATTATTGTATTTACTGTTACTTCTGCAGTTTTTGTTGTACTTAACTTCATTATTGATATAGGGCAAGCCAAGACAATTTATAAATATACTTATTCGAAAATAAAATCATTAAAAGGAAAGAATGTCTGAAAATAGAAGAGGCATTCTTTTTAAATTTGGATTGAATGTTTTTCAAGGTCTATTCTGCCGTCTGGCAGGAATGCAATGCCTTCGCCTTCAAGCAGCTGCCTTTGAACTATACCGCCTCCGAAAGCATATACTTCTGCGACCTTGCCCTCTCTGTTTACTACTCTGTGGCAGGGAATGGAGGAAGGGTCTGGGTTATTATGAAGTGCATATCCGACAACTCTCGCCCAATGGGGATTGCCTGCGAGAATTGCAACCTGTCCGTAGGTTGCAACTTTGCCTTTTGGGATACTTTTAACAACCTCATAAATTTTCTCAAATGTGTTCATAGATTTCACCGTAATATTTTATTTTTTCAATACCTTTTTGTTCCAGCTTTTTTTACCGCATACGGGGCATTTTAAATATCTTGTCCTTCCAACGTGCATAGCAAAAAACACGCTTTTGTAAGAGGGAACATACTTATGACGGCAGTTTGCACACTCATAATATCCTGCGATTTGCTCTAATTTAAGTGCATAGCAAATGCCTATAGCAAAAATTATACTTCCGACAGTAATAAGCAAAATCCTTAGGCTCTCGGACATTTCGAGGTATGACGCCAGAAAAATAAGTATCAAAAAAGATATTGTAGAAATATATCCTAAGACTGTTTCTGCTTTAAGAAGCAGTTTATCTGCCTGCTCTTTTTCAAATTTCAGTCCATTTTCGCTATCCATATTATTCATTTACTCCTTATCAAAAAGATATGCATCTAAAAGAAGATGCATATCTTCATATTAGTTTATTCTTCCGAAAGGTCAAGACCTTCTAAAAGGTCGGAAGGCTCTTCCTTATCCGTTTTTTCTTGTTTTTTTGCCTTTTTTGCGGGCTTTTCGTCTTCCTTAAAATGTACGCCGTCAATATGAACATTTACACAGGAAACATCAATTCCCGTCATAGTTTCAACGCTGTTTTTTACATTTTCCTGTATGCTCCAGGCAAGCTCGGGAATACGCACGCCAAACTCAACTACTGCATAAAGGTCGATTATTGCACCGTCAGGCTTTACATCAACCTTGACGCCCTTTTGAGGACTCTTTTTTGCACCCAGTTTTTCGGCAATTCCTGATGCAACACCGCCCGACATACTGTAAACGCCGTCAATCTCACTTGTTGCAATTCCTGCTATGCTGGCGACAACATCATCGGAGATATTAACCTTTCCGCCGTCTTCTTTCAGGGTAACTTCGTCGGTTATCTTCTTGTTATCTTCCATAATTATTTCGTTCCTTTCTGAACAGGATATATCTTATCTTTAGACAATTATATCAAATTACTGTATTTTTTGCAACTACTTTGCTTCAATAATTTTAATATTCTTAGCAGAAGTATCAAGCTCTGAGGTCACAAGCTCCTTAATTGTTTTTGCATCGTCACTTGAAAAATTGTCTTTCTTTACTATTATTTCCACACTCTCGCCGTCAATATACACGGAAATATTTTTATATCCCTTTGCTTTGGCAAGATTTTCAATTATTGTTTCTTTTTCGGTATTTTCCGCAATAGAAACGATTTTATCCTGTGCCTGACGCCTTACATCGCCGTCAAAACTTTCGTTTGTGGCAGTCTGATTAAGGATTTCCAATGCTCTTGAGCGTGAATTGTCCTTTGAAAGCTTTGCCTCGCTGAAATATTCCTCCAAAACAGGAGACTGATTTGCGCTTACATCGGTGACGTCCTCCTTTGGGCTTGAAACATACTCCGCCTCACCCAATTTTTTTGCCTCTTCAACATAGCTTTCGCCGTCAGTTACGCGGATTGTGTCCTGATATGACCAATTCAAATAACCTGCAACTCCTATAAGCACAACCAGCAGGGACGCAATAACTTCTTTCTTTTTAAGTACCATCATAATTTAATTCCTTTCCTTTCCTTCTAAAACGCATATTCTGTGTGATGAAACCTCAAGTACTGCTGACGCGGCGTCTGCAAGCGCTTTTTTTACGTCGCTGTTGCCTGCACCGTCAGATACTATGATAACTCCTTTTACTTTTGGATAAAATCCCGCCTTTATAAAAGGGGAATTTCCCTCCATAATCACAGATTTTTCAGAGGAGGAGTCGCTTGTCTTTTCCTCAAATTCCAAATCATAGCCGGAGGTTCCGTAGTATGTAATCATAACGCTGACCTTGCCTGCTCCGTAAACCTTTGAGAGAATTTCCGAAAGTCTTGCCTCATCTGAATATTCATCATACATCAGCGGTTTTGAATTATCGTTTTTTTCACTGCTAAACCCTGGCAGCAGCATAAAAACAATCCCAATTATAATTATTATATACAGGCTCTTATTATTCACATATTTTGATAAAAAATCATTTAACTTTGTATTCAATTCTG
>JAIKVQ010000159.1 GCA_024685565.1 Bacillota bacterium | reverse complement strand
GGACGCAATTTCCTGCGTCCCATTTTATTTATTATTTAGGTTAAATTATTCAACTATTTTTGTGTTTTCGCTGTTTTCAACCTCTGCAATTTCTATGCCAAACTTTTCCGCAACCGTCTTGTTTATTGTAACAAATGATTCTTTCATAGTTTCAAATGGGATGTTTTCAATAGCTTCGCCTTTTAACACTCTTCCTGCCATAACACCTGTCATTTTGCCAAGCGTTACATAGTCAAGACCTGCGCATGCAAGGCATCCATTTTTAACTTGCTCCTCTTCTGAGCCAAATACAGGCTTATTTGCAGCGTTTGCCTTGTCAAGTACAACGGCTAAGGCTGATACAACAGTGTTATCGGTCATATTTGAGATACAGTCAACCTTAGAAAGAAGTACGTCTGTTGCCTGTGCAACCTCAGCTTCTGAGCCAATGCCAAGCGCCTCAATAGTAAATCCGTAATTCGGAGCTTCTTTTTTGTAAATTTCAAGGGTGCTTACCGAGTTTGCCTCGCTTGTAGTGTATAAAATACCGATAGTTTTTGCATCGGGAAGCATATTTCTGATAAGTTCAAGCTGCTGTTTTACAGGGAGCTGGTCGCTGACGCCTGTAATTCCGGGAAGAGTTTCTTTTTCGCTTTTTGCAAGCTGTGCGCCAATCGGGTCTGAAACAGCATTAAATATAACAGGAATGTTCTTTTCAAAGCAGGACGCATAAAGTGCCTGTGCAGAAGGTGTTGCAATACCGCAAACCAAATCCATACCGTTTGATGCAAAAGTTTGTGCTATCTGAGTGTTTATAGACATATCTGCCATAGCGCTTTTAAAGTCAATTTTTACATTTTTGCCTTCAATAAAGCCCTCATCCGCTAAGCCCTCAATAAAGCCTGTACGGCAGTTATCAAGTGACGGATGGTCGGCAAACTGTGTAATACCGATTTTGTAAACCTTTTCTTCTGTCTCTTCTGCTTTCTTTCCGCAGCCTGCAAGCGATGTAACCGCTAACATCAACGAAAGTACCATTGCTAATCTCTTTTTCATACTAATCTCTCCTTATCTTGCGCTATTTTGCGCTATAAAATAAAAATCCTCAGAACAGATTAGTTCTAAGGTAAGTCATCAAAAATCTTCAATTAACTATTCTCATCTAATCTATTCTGGTGATATTATATGAGAAAAAAGGTAATTTGTCAATAGTTTTTTTAAAAATTTTTATGTATTTGTAAAAATACACCATAAAAAGGCGCATTTTTACTCTTTTATTATGTAGGAAATTACCTCAATTGAGATAATTTCCGAAATAACAAAACTGCTACATTATTCTTCCGCCCGCAGGCGGAGCTCCTATCAGAAGCTTTTTTACTTATTTTTGGTGTTGTTTGCGTTATTTGTGCTGTTATTATTGTTTGTGCCTGTAAGCTCATCAACTGCGTTTGTTACATTATTTACTGCATCTCCTGCTGTATCGGAAACAGCATCCCCCATATTTTTAACATCATTTCCAAGATTTGAGCCGTTATTGGCATTGTTGGAAGGAGTATTGTTGGTTCCGGTATTATTCATTCCGCAGGAAGTAATAAATAAAGCGCTGATTACTGCTACAAACAGTACTTTAATTTTTTGCATATAGGTAAATTCTCCTTTCTGTTTTATGCGTTATTAGTATGTATCAAAAGAATAAATTTTATAACAAAAAAACGGTTTTTGAAATTTTCAAAAACCGTTTTTGAAAAATTTGGTTTACGCTTCTTCTACATCAGAAACAACGCCTGAACCAACTGTTCTTCCGCCTTCACGGATAGCGAAACGGAGACCTTTTTCGATAGCGATAGGAGTGATAAGCTCAACATCCATCTTAACGTGGTCGCCAGGCATGCACATTTCTGTACCGGCTGGCAAGCTGATAACACCTGTAACGTCAGTTGTTCTGAAATAGAACTGAGGTCTGTAATTGTTGAAGAATGGTGTATGACGGCCACCTTCATCCTTTGTCAATACATAAACGTCACCGGAGAATTTTGTGTGCGGATGAATTGTTCCGGGTTTAGCAAGAACCTGACCTCTTTCGATTTCAGTTCTCTGAACACCACGAAGAAGAGCACCTACATTGTCGCCTGCTTCTGCATAGTCAAGAGTCTTTCTGAACATTTCAAGACCTGTAACAACAACTTTTCTCTTTTCATCTGTAAGACCAACGATTTCAACTTCCTCGTTTACAGTAATCTTACCTCTTTCAACTCTACCTGTTGCAACAGTACCACGGCCTGAGATTGAGAATACATCCTCGACAGGCATCAAGAACGGAAGGTCTGATGTTCTTTCCGGTGTAGGAATATAAGAGTCAACAGCGTCCATAAGCTTGTGGATGCACTCATATTCAGGAGCGTTAGTATCTTGAGATGTTGATTCCAAAACACCAAGAGCTGTACCTACGATAATCGGAATATCGTCACCGGGGAACTCATACTCAGAAAGAAGGTCTCTGATTTCCATTTCAACAAGCTCTAAAAGCTCAGGGTCATCAACCTGGTCAGACTTGTTCATAAATACAACAATGTAAGGAACACCAACCTGACGAGCAAGAAGAATGTGTTCTCTTGTCTGAGGCATAGGACCGTCAGCAGCAGATACAACAAGAATCGCACCGTCCATCTGAGCAGCACCTGTGATCATGTTCTTTACATAGTCAGCGTGTCCCGGACAGTCAACGTGTGCATAGTGACGGTTAGCTGTCTCGTACTCAACGTGAGCAGTAGAGATTGTGATACCTCTTTCTCTTTCCTCAGGAGCCTTGTCGATCATATCGTAAGCTTCAAACTGTGCCTTACCTTCAAGAGCTAAAACTTTTGTTATAGCAGCTGTAAGAGTAGTCTTACCGTGGTCAACGTGGCCGATTGCTCCAATGTTAACATGGGGTTTCGTTCTTTCAAATTTTTCCTTTGCCATTTTACAATTTCCTCCTCATAAAATTTGATAAAATTTTAAACACATATATTTTATAATATTTTTGCCAAAAAATCAAGTATTTTCCTAAAAATTCCTTGATTTAGCCGTTATTTCTTGAACGGTCATTGATAATCTTTTCTTGAATTGACTTAGGAACCTCGGAATAGTGTGAAGGCTCCATAGAATACTGACCGCGTCCCTGCGTTTTTGAACGAAGGTCTGTCGCATAACCGAACATTTCGGAGAGCGGAACATAAGCGGTAATTCTCTGAGCGCCTGTTACAGCTTCCATTTCCTTAATCATACCGCGACGGGAGTTAAGGTCGCCCATAACATCGCCCATATATTCGTCAGGAATGATTACATTTACAAGCATAATAGGCTCTTTTATAACAGGGTCTGCCTTCTTCATACCTTCTTTGAAAGCGATAGAAGCGGCAATCTTGAACGCCATTTCAGAAGAGTCAACTTCGTGGTAAGAACCATCGTACAAAGTAACTTTTACGTCAACAACGTTGTAACCTGCCAAAACACCAGACTGCATTGCGCCCTGAACACCGGCATCAACTGCAGGAATATATTCCTTAGGTATAGCACCGCCGACAATAGCGTTTACAAATTCGTATCCGCCGCCCTCTTCCATAGGCTCAAGCTTAAGAAGAACATGACCGTACTGACCTTTACCGCCTGACTGACGTGCATATTTATGCTCGATATTAACAGGCTTTCTGATAGCTTCACGGTAAGATACCTGCGGTTCGCCGACATTTGCCTCAACCTTAAATTCGCGAAGAAGTCTATCAACAATAATCTCTAAGTGCAGCTCACCCATACCTGCGATAATAGTTTGACCTGTTTCCTCATCGGTGTAGGTCTTAAAGGTCGGGTCTTCTGCAGCAAGTCTTGCAAGAGCAAGTCCCATCTTTTCCTGACCTGCTTTTGTCTTAGGCTCGATAGCAACGCGGATAACAGGCTCCGGGAAGTCCATGGACTCCAGAATTATCGGGTGCTTTTCATCGCAAAGGGTATCACCTGTGGTTGTGTTTTTAAGACCGACAGCGGCTGCAATATCTCCCGAATAAACGGTAGTCAAATCCTCTCTGTGATTTGCGTGCATCTGCAAAATTCTGCCCATTCTTTCACGGGTATCCTTGCAAGCATTCAAAACATATGAGCCTGAATCAAGCTTACCTGAATAAACTCTGAAGAAACAGATATTTCCAACAAACGGGTCATTTGCAATCTTAAATGCCAAAGCGGCAAAAGGTGCATCGTCAGATGACGGTCTTTCGTCGTCTTCGCCTGTTGACGGATTTGTTCCCTTGATATTGGGAATATCGGTAGGAGCGGGCATATAGTCGATGATTGCGTCCAGAAGCATCTGGACACCCTTATTTCTGTATGAAGTACCGCAAAGCATAGGCACAATTTCGTTATTTATTGTAGCCTTTCTGAGTGCGATTTTCAGTTCATCAACTGTAAGTTCCTCTCCGTCCAAGTATTTCATCATAAGTTCTTCGTCAGTTTCGGCAATCGCCTCAACCATTTTAGAACGGTATTCGTTTGCTTTCTCAAGCATATCGGCAGGAATGTCCTCCTCGCCGTATTGTGTACCCATATCGTCGTAATAGATTTCAGCTTTCATAGTCATAAGGTCAATTATGCCCTTGAAAGTATCCTCTGCGCCGATAGGAAGCTGAATCGGGATGCCATTTGCGTGCAGTCTTTCGTGTACCATATTTTCAACATTATAAAAATCTGCACCCATAATGTCCATTTTGTTTACATAAATCATTCTCGGTACGTTATAGTCATTAGCCTGACGCCAAACGGTTTCAGACTGAGGCTCAACGCCGCCCTTTGCACACATAACTGTAACAGAACCGTCAAGTACGCGAAGAGAACGCTGAACTTCAACAGTAAAGTCAACGTGTCCCGGAGTGTCGATAATGTTTATTCTGTGCTTAACGCCGGCATTCAAGCCTTCCTTTTTTGCCCAGAAACAGGTTGTAGCAGCGGAAGTGATTGTTATGCCGCGTTCTTGCTCCTGTGCCATCCAGTCCATCTGAGCGCCGCCTTCGTGCGTTTCGCCGATTTTATGGATACGTCCGGTGTAATATAATATTCTTTCGGTAGTAGTGGTTTTACCTGCGTCGATATGAGCCATAATACCGATATTTCTTGTATGTTCCAATGAATATTCTCTACCCATAAATACATTTTCCTCCTTTCACAAAATGTAAAACAGATATTTTTGAAAAATTTTAATGAACTACCATCTGTAATGAGCGAAAGCCTTATTGGATTCTGCCATTTTATGGGTATCTTCACGCTTCTTAACAGAACCGCCTGTTCCGTTCAGAGCGTCCATAAGTTCATTTGCCAATCTTTCTTTCATAGTTTTTTCACTGCGTTCTCTTGAGTAACGTGTGAGCCAGCGAAGTCCTAAAGTTTGTCTTCTTTCAGGGCGAACCTCCATAGGTACCTGATAGGTAGCACCGCCGACACGGCGAGCCTTAACCTCAAGCACAGGCATAATGTTGTTAAGTGCTTCTGTGAAGACTTCGAGAGGATCTCTGCCGGTTTTTTCCTTTATGATTTCAAATGCATCATAAACGATTTTTTGAGCAACACCCTTTTTACCGTCAAGCATTATGTTGTTTATAAGCTTTGTAACAACAACACTTCCGTAAATAGGATCTGCCAAAACTTCTCTTTTCGCAATATAACCTTTTCTTGGCATATTTCTTCCCTCCTTCATAAACTAAAATGAGTATCATAGGTACTCTGAGCTAAAAAGCCCCGTTTATGCACACGGTTATATGCTCTATATCAATAGGATATAACTCCATATGCACTTTTGCTAAAAATTACTTTTTAGCCGCTTTCGGTCTTTTAGCGCCGTACTTTGAACGACCCTGCATTCTGTTTGCAACACCCTGAGCGTCAAGTGTTCCGCGGATTATGTGGTATCTTGTACCAGGAAGGTCTTTTACTCTTCCGCCGCGAATCAGAACAACGCTGTGTTCCTGCAGGTTATGACCGATGCCCGGAATGTACGCAGTAACTTCAATACCGTTTGTAAGTCTTACTCTGGCGATTTTACGAAGTGCCGAGTTAGGCTTTTTAGGTGTTGCAGTTCTTACTGCGGTACATACGCCTCTCTTTTGCGGAGAGGAATTGTCATTTGTTCTCTTCTTGAGCGAATTTAAGCTCTTTTGGAGAGCAGGGGCAGTGGATTTCTTTACAGAAGTTTCTCTGCCTTTTCTGACTAATTGGTTAAACGTAGGCATATCATTATATCCTCCTTCT
>JAIKVQ010000030.1 GCA_024685565.1 Bacillota bacterium | reverse complement strand
GATGGGAAGCAGTGAATGATTATACCGGTGAAATAAAAACAGGTGAAACGGCTGCTTTTTCTGTAAATTCCAAAGAAAAAACGAGCACTAATATAGGAGTAAATATTAAGAAATTCGGTACATATACAATGACTGTGCATTTATTGTACAATAAAGACGGCACTTATATTGAAGAAAATGAGTCGAGAGTAATAAAATTCTCAAAAATTCTTGCATCAAATAATGGAGAGAAAAATGAGAATTTCGGTTTTGCCACAGAAAATATTACAGTCTCGCCTGTAACAGCAGAAGGATCGTTTGATGTTATGCAAAAGGCAGGCGCTATGGGAATAAGGGGCATTGTTACATGGCAATCTTGTACTGTTGGAGATGGAAGTGTAGGAACTACTGTCCCAAGCAGAGCAAATCAAACTATTCTTGATGAGATAGAAGCAAGAGGAATGAAAAGTATCATAACTCTTGGCTACGGTAACACGAGTTTGGTAGATCAGAATGGTCAAACTCCCGATTCGTGGAGAGCACCGAAATCTGACATAGATATACATAGATTCGGAAATTATTGCACGGATATTGCAGAACTGACAAAGGATTATGCGGAATATTACGAAATATGGAACGAGTGGGACGGAGGATTTAATCCTGACGGCCTCGGAGTGAATTATTATGTTAAGATTTTGAAAAAAGCATATGAGAAAATCAAAGCGGTAAATCCGAATGCTAAAGTGCTTGCTAATTCCTTTGGAGAGAATGATTATTTCCAATCGGCACTTGATGCGGGAATTTATGAGTATTGTGACGGCTTTGTAATGCATGGATATATGCAGCAAAGCTATTTCCCGAACTCGTTATGGCTTGAAAAGTATAAAGATGTGCGCCTGAAAGCAATAAGGGATTATGAAAAGTCAAAGGGATATACTACCAGAAAGAATATGTATTTTGACGAAAACGGAATTTCTACTGCTATCAATTGGGATTATGCAGCTGACAGAGAACATAACTGGCGTACCGTTACCGAGGATGTTCAGGCTGAAATTGTTCCTAAATATGTTGCATTTCTAAGAGCATACGAATTGACAGACCAGATTTATTGGTATTCCTTGTTTGATCAAGGTATAGATGACAGTAAAAGATCAGATATGTGGGGCGTAATGTATTATCCGAGTGACATTGATACGCCTTATCAGGCAAAACAAGCATACGCCTCAATTGCCGCTATGAATAAGCTTATGAACGGCGGAATAACTCCAACATCGTGGGATAAAATTGAGGAAACCGAAAGTGTAAAAAGGCTTGTCAAGGAACATCCTGATTATAACACCAGCTCGGAATATATGAACGCATATAAGAGCTGCGCATACTCCTTCCAAAGAGGTGCGGACGACGGTTTAGGAAACAATCTTGCAGTACTTTGGAGTGAAAGCAATAAAGATTATACATTAAAATTAGGATGTAAAACAGTAGACCTTTATGACCTTTTTGGAAATAAAACAACGCTTGCAAGCGAAGACGGTGTATACAAGATACCTGTTAACGATACGGTTAAATATCTTGCAGGCGATTTCACGGCATTTGAGGCCGCTATGGCAAGCATAAGCACGGCAGAATATGACGCTGATAAAAACATGGTGCATATAGCGGGCTTTGCAAACGGCGTAAATGCGACGGTAAATGCAGACATATATAAGGATGGTCAGCTTGTAAAGCAAGTTCCCGTAAAAATCAGTAACGGCTCATTTGACAAAGTGTTCTCGATTACAGAGCAGGGTACATATACAATAAGGCTTGGAGACTATGCCCAAACCGACATTTCGATTTTACCGACAGCGGTGGAAAATGCGCATACCTCTGTAATAGGTGGTGTTTCTGTATATATCGATAGCAATGATGAGCTGTGTATAAACGGCAGACTTACAGGTTTTGCGGACGATGAAAATGTTTCTGTTATAATTGTTCCGGCGGGTGAAGCTATTAATGAAAACAATATTCTGTATGTAAAACAGCTTGACATTGAAAATGACGGAAGCTTTGCCGACAAAGCAGAGCTTTATACACCGGCAAGAAGTGTTGATATTTACTTAGGCGCAACAAATGCCGCAAAAGCAAAGCAAAATTTGGCATATGACGGCGTTTATAAGGTAAAATCATTTGATTTTGATAACGATTATACCTTGTCTGTTTCAGCGATAGTGTATAATACTACCGATACGGACAAAAATGCAAAAATCTTTATAGCACAGTATGATGAAGCGGGCAGAATTATTGATATTAAATCTTCCGAAGTAACTGTCGGACATTCTGAAGCAGAGCCTCAGGTGTTTGGACTTAGCGATGAAATAAATGCAAATGCGGCAAGCTATAAAGCATTTATCTGGGATACTACAAACGGAAGTATGAGACCGCTCTTCGGCATTGTAGACTTTGATAAGCTTATATTGAATGAATTTGCCGGAGTTCAAAGCTTCCACACAGAGCTCATGAGCGCATTTTTGAATGACTCAAATGAAAATATAGGAAATTATGCAGACGGAACAGAAGCACAGGACGCACCTCTTCCAATTACATTCAAATGGAATTGGAAAGGTAATGATGTGCAGCCCGGTCAGTATACACTTTCCTTAAGTGAAAATGCCGATATGTCAGACGCAAGAAATTTTGTAACAGATGCAACTTCATTGGATATATATAATCTTAAGGTCAACACCAATTATTATTGGACAGTTTCGGCAAGAGATGCAAGAGGCAATGCACTTATAAGTAAAGTTGGCATGCTGAAAACGGAAAACAAAGCACCGAGAAATCTGATAGTGGATGGTACTCCCAATATAAGAGATATCGGAGGCTGGAACACTACAGATGGCAAACAGGTTAAGCAGGGATATCTGTTCAGAAGTTTCAGACTTAGTTATATAAGTAATGGAAATTTCAAACAGGTAATAACAGCTGCCGGTATTGACACGATGAGAAATGAACTTGGAATAAAGAGCGAAATCGATTTGCGTAATGATGATGAAATGCCGATTGCAACATACACAGAAAGCGTACTTGGCTCTGATGTAAACTATTTCAGAACACCTATGGGATATGGAGATTATCTTGCAAATAATAAGGATGTAATTAAAGATATATTTGCAATATTGGCGGATTCAAGCAACTACCCGATAGTTTATCATTGTTCGGCAGGAGCAGACAGAACGGGAGTTATTACATACCTTATTAATGGTCTGTTAGGTGTGAGCAAGGAAGATCTTTTGAAAGATTATCTCATAACGAACTTCGCAAAAACAGATGGTAATTTCAGAACGGTAAATAATATTGCGGACAGTTATGTAAAAACGCTTGATGAGTATAGGGGAAGCACACTTTCCGAAAAGATATATAACTATCTCAGCGAGGTTGTAGAAGTGCCGACAGAACAACTTGACTTTATAATAAGCTATCTTAAATGATTAAGTGTGAGAAACGGAGAAAAGCATTGAAAAAGATAATTGCCTCTATTCTTCTGCTATCCTTTACGCTTTCGCTATTGCAGGTACAGGTAATAGCCGAAAGCGACAAAGGTTATACATTTTATGCCGATTTTACCTCACAACAGCCGACAGTCGGCTGGAAGTTTACAAGAGCGGCAGTTAAAAATGATACCTTGTTGCTTGCCGAAAATGTATCGGTAAGCAACAACTCGGTAGCGGCAACAGCCGTCTATGATGCGAAAAAAATGGGTACTGATATGGCGTTTGACATCAGCTTTGATGTGAAGCCGGGAAAGAATATGACCGAAATAGTCCAGGTGGACGGTAAAAATGGTATGATAGTGCCTGTACTGTTTGATAAAAGCGGAGAAATCTGTGTAAACTCCTACGGTGTCAGCGACGAAAAATCCAGAACCTATAAAAATTTTGAGCCGGATAAATGGTATCATGTCCGTGCAGTCATTGACCAGACGGCAGGGAGACTGAAAACCGTAGTATATGATAAAGACACCGGCGAAATTGTTGCTGAAAAGCAGATAATCGGTTACAGCTTTTCCGGCAAAACCCCGATTAGTGGCGGAATTAAAACCGTGATTCTGCAAGCCAATATGGGCAATATCTCGGATTATACGCCTGCAATATTTGACGATCTGAAAATTACTGAGATTCCGATAGGATATAGCGTCTATACCGATACAATCGGAAATAATTTTGGATATGAAGGGACAGATGACATTCATTTTGCTTTAGTGAATAATTCGCAAAAGGATTATGAATGTGAGATTGAATGGGAAATATATGAGGACGATCTCGGATTTATAAAAAAAGGCTCGGAAAAATTCAGCATCGGTCAAGCGTCAGAAAAAGAAATAGTCATAAAAGCCGATATTGGAAGATACGGTCTTTACAGAATGTCATCAAAGCTTTTCTGCTTAAACGGAAACGAAAGGATTGACCTTGGTAATGATTCCGATTTGTATTTTTCCAAAGTGCTGTCCCATGATGAAGGAGAATTCAGCAGCAGAATAGGCTTTGCAAGTCATTCCTCTTTAGGCTGCTACGATGAAAATATGAAGCTTATGGAGATGATAGGCTGTACAGGAACGAGAGCAGGCTTGCTTTCATGGAATGCTGTGCAAAACAAGCAGGGCGTTTTTGACTACACATTTAATAAGGAAGCTGTTGATACATGGAAAACTTCAGCTATGCCGGCGAATGTTTTTCTCTTAGCGTATGGACATAAAAGTTTAGTCGAACAGGTTGATATAACAGGAAAGCCTGCCGAAGCGAGTTTTTACAGACCTCCTAAAACCAAAGAAGAAATAGAAAGATTTGGCGACTATGTTGAATATGTAATTGACAGAGTCGGAGATGTTGTCGATTATTACGAGGTTTGGAACGAATTTTCGGGCAGTATGTACTCCCTTCCTTACGGTGGCGCACTCCTGGCCGAAATATGCAAAGAAGTAAAAAAAAGAGTTGAAAAGCGTGACCCAACTGCTAAGGTGATAGGTCTTGCGGGAGTTAACATTTATGAAATTGGTTTTATAAAGGAATTTTTCGACGCAGGCGGCTATGATTGCTGCGACGCATTCAGTTTCCACCCCTATAACAGCAGTACAGGAGATATATTCCCGTCGGATCATTGGAAAGAACATGTGGAAGCGGAAATAGAACTGATAAAAAGCTATGGAC
>JAIKVQ010000013.1 GCA_024685565.1 Bacillota bacterium | reverse complement strand
CGGTTTTTGGGAATTCCATATCAATTCCTCACTTGAGGCGCAATATATTGACATAAATTAACACAAAAAACGCGCGTTAGAAAAGTGTTAGAAAAATGGGGTAAGGCTGATAAATCCTCAAAGGCACAAAAAAATAGAATGGCTGAAAACCTATGGTTTTAAGCCTCAATAAGGGGCGCCCCGAAAAGCCGTGCTTTTTGGGGAAAAGGAGGAGTAGCGGGGCGTGCGACGGTTTTTGAAAAAACAAAAACGGAGTAAGCTAAGCTTACTCCGCCATGGTGCCCAAGGCCGGGGTCGAACCGGCACGGGAGAAAAGTCCCACAGGATTTTAAGTCCTGGGCGTCTGCCAATTCCGCCACTTGGGCATTGTTCACAACGAAACTATTATACTATTAATTATGCGTTTTGTCAATATTTTTTCAAAAATCAATTTAATATATGTGCAAAAAAAGTTTGCTGATATTTTTTTGAGAGAACATCGTATGCCTTTTTTGCAGAATACTCATCTTCAAAAATTCCGTAAACAGTAGGCCCTGAGCCGCTCATGAGCGAAACTCTTGCGTCAAGGCGGTACATGGTTTCGGAAATTTCTTCGATTTCAGGGCATATTTTTTTGGTAACTTCCTCCATCACATTTTTCATGGTTTTAAAGAGTGTATCAAAATCACCATTTTCTATCGCACAAAGAGCCTTATCCGTATCAGGATGGAGGGGAGTATCTAAAAGATCAATTTTTTTATAAATTTCGGCAGTAGATATGCTGATAGGCGGTTTCACAAGGACTACCGGAAA
This sequence comes from Bacillota bacterium, assembly GCA_024685565.1. Classification (GTDB taxonomy): domain Bacteria; phylum Bacillota; class Clostridia; order UBA1381; family UBA1381; genus UBA1738. The sequence goes on along the minus strand of JAIKVQ010000013.1, from coordinate 2,232 downwards.
CTGAGGGAGGGGAGAAAGCTGAGTCAGTTTTTCGCCTATACCCTCCGCAAGGCAGGTACCGCCGTCTATACAGTATGGTACATCTGCACCGAGGCTGAGCGCAATATCATAAATTTCATCACCCAGAGGCATATTGTAAAGGATATTAAGAGCGCAAAGCACTGCCGCAGCATTTCCGCTGCCGCCTGCAAGCCCTGCTGAAACAGGAATATTTTTATGTATCAAAATTTTTGCGCCGCCAGCGATAGCTGTTTTTTCAAAAAAGAGTTTTGCTGCTTTATACGCAATATTCTTATCATTTCTCGGAATAAATTTGCAGTTTGTTGAAATATGGATACCGTGAGGTACCTTATCCACAATAACAAGGTCAAAAAGATTTATTGACTGCATTATCATCTTCACTTCGTGATAACCGTTTGGCAATTTCCCCAAAACATCAAGGGTCAGGTTAATTTTTGCATATGATTTCGCAGTTGCGCGATTTTTAGTGATTACTATATCCTTATAAAGGTTCATTTTTTTCTCCTATAAAACAGAATGAGACTCAAAAACTACTGACTTTACATCAATGCCGTCATTTTGCCGAGCATTTTCTTCCTTTTTTAAGTACACCAGATATTCAATATTTCCCTCAGGACCCTTTATTGGCGAATAGGAAAGACCGCATACAGAAAATCCTGTACTTTGCGCAAAAGAAAGAACATTTTCCACAACTTGAAGGTGAATATTAACATCTCTTACGACGCCTTTTTTTCCTACCTGACCGCGCCCTGCCTCAAACTGCGGTTTAATAAGCGCAACCGCCTCGCCGTTGGGTGACAGAAGGTCGTATAAAACTGGCAAGACAAGTTTTAATGAGATAAAAGATACATCGATTGATGCAAAGTCAATAGGTAAACCTATATCTTTAGATGTTACATAACGTATATTGGTGCGTTCCATATTCACAACCCGCGCATCATTTCGCAGTTTCCAGGAAAATTGGCCGTATCCTACATCTACAGCAAACACTTTTTTTGCACCGTTCTGTAGCATACAGTCGGTAAATCCGCCTGTTGATGCACCTATATCCATACAAATCTTTTCGTTCAAATCAATGGGAAAAGTATTTATTGCCTTTTCAAGCTTGAGACCGCCCCGGCTAACATATTTTAATGTTTCTCCCCTGATTTCAGGCGTTTTGGAAATATCAATACTTTCGCCTGCCTTATCGCACTTCTGACCGTCTACATACACCTGCCCTGCCATAATAAGCGCTTTTGCCCTTTCACGGCTTTCGCAAAGTCCTTTTTCAACAAGCAGAATATCAAGTCTTTGTTTTGAAGTCATTTAAGTGCTCCTCAATTCTCTTTATAATAGAGTTTTCGTCCATACCGTAAAATTTGTCTAATTCATCAATAGTACCGTGAACTATAGGTGCGTTGGGGAAAGCAAAAGGAAGTATGGGCGCATTTATTGAATTTTCGCAAATAGCACAGGAAATTATAGCGTTTATCCCGCCTGATTTTGCCGCGTCCTCAATAGTTACAATAAGTTTTTTATCTTTTGCGTTATCAATAACCGTTTTTGTATCAAGCGGTTTTATTGTGGCTAGAGATATAAGCTGTGCACCGAAATGCTCTGCAACTGCCTCTGCGGTTTTAATCATACGACCTGTTGATATTATCAGAATATCTTTTCCGTCCTTTAATATTTGCGCCTTTCCAAATTCAAAGGGAGGAGCCTGTACCTGACATGAACCTTTTGGATAGCGTATAGCAATCGGTCCGTTGTGGATATTTATTGCATAGTCAAGCATATCTTTAAGTTCATTAAATGAAGACGGTGATAAAAGTGTCATATTGGGCATTTGAGACAAAAATGCAGTGTCATACATACCGTGATGTGTTTCGCCGTCTTCACCGACGATGCCTGAATGCTCGGCACAAAGTACAACGTGCAGATTTTGAAGGCACACGTCATGCAAAATTTGGTCATAGGCACGCTGCAGGAAAGTGGAGTATATAGGCAAAACGGGTACAAATCCGCTGATTGCAAGACCTGCCGCCATAGTTACCGCGTGTTCTTCTGCTATGCCTACGTCAAAATATCGTTTTTTAAAGGTACTTGCAAATTCTGAAAGACCTGTATTTACGGGCATTGCAGCGGTAATGGCAACTATACGGCTGTTTTCTTTTGCAAGGGAAACAAGTTCCTTTCCAAATATTTCTGCATAATCGCAGGATTTGGTTT
>JAIKVQ010000205.1 GCA_024685565.1 Bacillota bacterium | reverse complement strand
GAAGTATTGGGCGAGCTTTTGTATAAGATGCAAAAGGAAATTGTCCGTGCATGGCTTGTTGAGGGAAAGCGTGTGGACGGCAGAGGTTTGGACGAAATCCGTCCGCTTGCCGCTGAAGTTGATATACTTCCGAGAACACACGGCTCAGGTCTTTTCACAAGAGGACAGACTCAGGTTATGACTGTTGCTACCCTTGCCCCGCTTGCTGAAATGCAGCGCTTGGACGGTATCGACACCGAAGAGTCAAAAAGATATATGCATCACTATAATTTCCCGTCCTATTCTGTAGGCGAAACAAGACCTTCAAGAGGTCCGGGACGCCGTGAAATCGGTCATGGAGCTTTAGCTGAGCGCTCACTCGTGCCCGTACTCCCGTCAGAGGCGGAGTTCCCGTATGCAATAAGAACGGTATCCGAGGTACTTTCATCAAACGGCTCAACCTCACAGGGTTCTGTATGCGGTTCAACGCTTGCGCTTATGGCGGCCGGTGTGCCGATTAAGGCTCCTGTTGCAGGTATTTCCTGCGGCCTTATCACAACCGAAAACGGCTTTACCACAATGGTTGATATTCAAGGGTTAGAAGATTTTTACGGTGAGATGGACTTCAAGGTTGCCGGAACGAAAAAGGGTATCACCTCAATTCAAGTGGATATTAAAAATGACGGACTTCCTTATGATGTTATCTGGGAAGCATTCCAAAAGACTAAGAAAGCAAGAAACTATATTATAGATGAGGTTCTGCTTAAAGCAATTCCTGAAGTGCGTGACCATCTGTCACCTTATGCACCAAAGGTTACGACAATGTATATTGACGTTGATAAAATCCGTGACGTTATAGGTACAGGCGGTAAGGTTATTCAAAAGATTGTTGCAGACACGGGTGCTAAGATTGATATTGAAGAGGATGGAACAATCTATATATTTGCTGTTGACCAAGCATCGGGAGAGGCTGCACAGAAGGCAATTGAACTTATCGTAAAAGAGCCTGAAGTCGGCGAAATATATGAAGGCACTGTTAAGACAATAACCGATTTTGGCGCATTTGTTGAGATTTTACCCGGTAAGGACGGACTTTGCCACGTTTCAAAGCTTGACTATAAACGCATAGAAAAGGTTGACGACTATGTAAATGTCGGCGATAAGCTACTCGTAAAGGTTATGGAAATAGACGAAAAGACGGGCAAGATAAGTCTTTCTCATAAGGATACAATGCCAAAACCTGAGGGTTATGAGGAAAGACCGCAAAGACGTGAGGGCGGAAATGGTCAAAGAAACGGCGGGAAGCGTAATGACGGACACAGACCTGCTCAAAATAGAAATAATGCCCATAAGCCAAAGGCTCCGGCACCCGAGGTAAAGGAAGAAAAGAAACCCGAACCTGTTAAGCAAGAGCAGAAAGAGGACAAGGGCGGATTTTTCAGTAAAATATTTAAGTAAATAAAAATGGGACTTTAAAGTCCCATTTTTGTTTTCATAATTTAGTGCCGTATTTTTTAAGTGCAAGATAAAGAAGATATCCCAGAACTCCGCAGGATAGGAACTCACCTATGCCAACAGTTAGTGCAAAATACCATATTGAGCCCTCTATTCCGTATGCAAACCGCAAAATTGGCGGTATAATTATTGCATTTGACAAGATGGGGGGAATTAGGGCATAAATGGGATATTTTCTCAGCTTGTAGGTAAAAAATGCGCCTATCAGCGTTGCGATACTGCCGAAAATGACATCAATTAAAATACCTCCGACGAGGATATTTGAAAGCAGACAGCCGATAAACAGTCCTAAAACTGCAGACGGTGTAAATATTGCAGCGGCATAGAGAGCTTCGGAAATGCGGAGCTGGATAACTCCGCTTGACAAACCAAACAGCCCCGAAATCCAAGTGAGAACTACATAGAGTGCCGCAATGACGGCGCCTTGTGTGAGGTTAAGTGTAGATTTTTTCATAATAAAAAAAACTCCTTTAGTTTTGTTTTAGGTGAGGAAGGTCTCGAACTCACCGTTGACGATAATACCATACTTTTTATAAAAAGTCAATCATAAATGCTTGAAATCATTTAATTTTCAATGTATAATATTTCTATAAATACGGAGGAAAAGCTATGAAAATCAGTGTAAAAAAACTTAAGGATAACGCAAAAATTCCTGCTCGCGGCTCAAG
>JAIKVQ010000204.1 GCA_024685565.1 Bacillota bacterium | reverse complement strand
GACCCCGAAGTGTTTTTAAAAGCTGCCGAAATGCTAAAAATACCACCCGAAAACTGCCTTGTAGTAGAAGATGCCGACGCAGGGATTGAGGCAGGGAAAAAAGGCGGAATGAAAACGTTGTCGGTACACGGTGCAAAAGGTGCAGATTTTGCAGCAGAGGAGTTAACGGACTTTTCGATATTGGCAGATATAGTGGTATTAGTATAAAAGTGAGGGAAACATTTACTATGATTACGTATAATGAAGCGGAGAAAACTTTTCATATAAAAACGTCAAATACAAGCTATATTATGGGGATATTTTGCCGATGGAATATCCTTGCTACGGGAGCGCAGACCTTATAACCCCGGCATTTCACGCAGAATATGAAAATGGTAGCAGTATAACCAAACTTGAATATGAGAGACACAAAATCTTTGATGGCAAAAAAGCAATTTCGGGACTTCCTGCAACCTATGTTGATAATGAAAATGAGGCGCAAACGCTTGAAATTACTTTGGTTGACAGATTGACAGGACTTAAAATCATTCTTTCATACACCACATTTGCAAGGTGCAGTCTTGGCAAAACATGTGTAAAGCTCCATGGACTTTGCGAAACTGCAAAATATACAGATAAAGAAACGGGAAAGGTATATAGCGGAAGTTATCTTATGAATGTAGGGCTGTGTTTTGAGAATAACAAGGATTTTGAGTCAAAAGTTATTGTTTTACAAATATGCAGTTATAATAATATGGAGAAGATAGATGGTTTTTTATAATGTACCAAAAGAATACCGCCCCATACCTTTTTGGAGCTGGAACGAAAAACTGAATACAGATGAAACAGTGCGACAAGTGCAGGTTATGGATAAGGCAGGAATAGGCGGCTTTTTCATGCACGCACGGGGCGGGCTTCGGACCGAATATATGGGCGATGAATGGTTTTCCAACATTTCTGCCGCCAAAAATGAGGCAAAAAAGCGCGGAATGTCCGCTTGGGCATATGATGAGAACGGTTGGCCCAGCGGCTTTGGCGATGGTAAAGTAAACGGACTTGGTATAGAATATCAGCAAAAGTATTTGCGTATGTCGGACACCGAGCCAACTGAAAATGTAATAGCAAAGAGCGGAAATCATTGTTTTTATTTTGATGTAAACCCGTTTTATGTTGATACGCTTGACAAAAAAGTTATACAAAAATTCATAGAAGTTACATACGAGCCGTATTACGAAAAATACAAAAACGAAATTGAGGGCTTTTTCACAGACGAACCGCAGATTTCACGAAACGGTATTCCTTGGAGCTTTGTTTTTGAAGATGAGTATCAAACCCGATATAATGAAAACATTTTAGAACATTTGGAAGAACTGTTTTTGCCGGTTTGCGACTATAAAAACACTCGCGTAAAATTCTGGAAAATGGTAACAGACCTGTTTTCAAGTGCTTTTTGCAAGCAGATTTACGATTGGTGCGACGCGCGAGATCTGAAGTTTACGGGACATTTGGTGGAGGAAGAGAATTTACAGATACAACTAACTACAAACGGTGCGTGTATGCCGCACTATGAGTATTTTCATATGCCGGGAATGGACTGGTTAGGGCGACCTGTATTTGACTGTCTGACGCCAAAACAGGTATCCTCTGTAGCCGAGCAATTAGGCAAGGATAGAGTTTTGTCCGAAACTTTTGCCCTTTGCGGTCATAATGTCAGCTTTGCAGAGCTTAAGGGCATTTATGAATGGCAGATGATACATGGTATAAATATGCTGTGTCAGCATTTGGAGGGCTATTCCATAAGAGGTATAAGAAAACGCGACTATCCGCCTGCTATGTACTGTCAACAGCCTTGGTGGAGCGAATACGATAAATTTGTCAATGCAATGTCAAGAGAAGGTATGATACTGTCAAAAGGAGAAAAGAAAGCAGATGTGCTTTTAATTCACCCGATGACAACAGCTTGGACAATGTTTGATAACGGTAAAAATGAGGGAATAGATGAACTTAATAAAAAGTTTTTATCCGTCATAAAAGACCTTGAACAAAAACATATCCTTTTCCATTTGGGCGATGAAACAATAATGGAAAGACACGCAAAAGTTGTGGGAAATAAACTTGTCATAGGGAAACAAAGCTATACATATGTTCTTAACCCTTGCGGAGAAATATTTTTATCAAATACGGAAAAACTATTAAATGAATTTACCCAAAACGGCGGTAAATTAAATTGTAAAATCCCCGAAAACAACATGATAGACAATAGTGAAATCACATATACAAAGCGTGATTTTGACGGTTTTTGTATGCATTATTTTGTAAATACATCAAAGGACAGAAAAACTGCAAAAGTCAATGTAAACGGAAAAAAACTTGATATTTATACAGGTGAATTATCTGAATTTTGCGGAACTCACGAATTTGAGCCTTGGGGAAGTCTTATGATAATCGAAGACGGCACAAAGAATACGGAAAATACCGAAAAAGAGCCGACATTTATTTTAATAGAAAATGATTTAAAAATCAAAAAGCCTATACAAAATGTCCTAACACTTGACAGATGCGACTATTATTTTGACGGTGTTTTGCAAGAGAAAAACGGCTATGTTTTAAATATTGCAGAAAGAGCAAATCTATTGGAACGCAAGGTGAAAATCCATCAGGATTACAAGGTTAAAATAAATGACATTCCAAATGAGCTTTATCTTATCTGTGAAACACCCCAAAAGTTTGAAATCAAGGTAAATGATAAAACAATAGAAGAAAAACCAAACGGATATTTCCTTGATAAAAGCTTTGAAAAGATTGATATATCAAAGTATATTAAAACAGGTGAAAACATAATATCCTTTGACTGTGATTTTGTGCAGTCGGACAAATTCTATGAAAACCTTAAAAAAGCACAGGTTTTTGAAAGTGAGAAAAATAAACTGTGCTATAATATGGAGATTGAGGCAATATACCTTTTAGGCGATTTTGCCGTCAAAACCGACGGCAAATGGGAAAAACTTGATAAAGACGCGGTAAGATACAGCGGTGATTTTGCACTTGAAAAGCAAAAACCCACATTAAAGCCTCAAAATATTGAACAGCAGGGCTATCCCTTCTTTGCAGGTGAAATGACGCTTGAAACAGAGCTTGATATTGAAGGTAAAAATCCCATATTAAGCCTTGATATTAAAGGTATAAATGCTGTAAAGGTAAAAATAGGGGATACAGAAAAGGTAATGCTGACCGATAATAGACTTCCGCTTTGCGATTTTGGCGCAGGGGGCAGAGTAAAAGCGGAAATTACTCTAATCAACAACCTTCGCAATATGTTAGGTCCGCATCACTTAAAAGAAGGCGAAAGTTATTTTGTCGGTCCGTGGTGTTTCTTTAAAGAAAAATGTATCTGGGCGGACAATCCCGAAAAGGATTGGGACGATAATTATTGCTTTATACAAATTGCGATATAACTTGATATTTAATGATTTAAAACGTATTTATTATAAACAAAATACAGAGGTGATTTTTACGGTAGAGCTTTCAATAGTCAACAAAGACGGAAAACAATTACTTTCCCAAAAGGGTGAAAATGTAGATATTACATACGGAAAAGAATATCAGGAGGGCGACAAAATCGTTATACGCAAGAAAGATACAGATTTTTTGGCAATAAAGCTTGACGAATATACAAAAGAGAGTATAATACTCTTAGAGTCAAGTTCTCTTGAATTTGAAATCCCTTTTGGAAACCTTAAAAGGGGCTATGACAAAAATGCTTTCTCTGGAAACAGTCATCATATAAGGGTATATGAGCCGAGCGATGATATAAAATACGGCTACCGTAATATTGCACTTAATAGCTGCGACAGACGCGGACAGAAAAGATATTTCCCTCATGCCTATGCAAATCTTGTAACAAGGGAAGATGTTTGCTTTTATGAAAGGAATGCAATAGACGGAGTTTGCGAAAACAAAGGTCACGGCGATTATCCGTACCACTCTTGGGCAGGCGGTGCAAGAGAGGATTTGGAATATTACATTGATTTTGGCACAAATGTCGAAATTGAAAAAGCAGTATTTTTCCTTCGTGCAGATTTCCCACATGATACATATTGGAAAGCAGTTGATGTAGAATTTGACGACGGAACGCGCGAAACTGCAAACTTTGTAGAAACCGACAAGGGACAAGAACTTATCCTTAACGAGAAGAAAATAACAAGAAAAATACATTTAACAAATTTTAAACAAGCAGTATTCCCCTTCTCTTGGGCGGCACTCTCGCAGATAGAGGTTTACGG
>JAIKVQ010000141.1 GCA_024685565.1 Bacillota bacterium | reverse complement strand
TGGGGTTTATTCATATTCTTCAAGTATTATAAAAAACGGCAAAACTGCTATGTTCGGTATACTGGCACTGTGTGGAGATGTAGGTTGCTCCTTAGGTTCTTGGCTTACAGGAGCTATGTCGGATTTTTCCCTTACTTTTCCCAAGGTTATTGCAACAGCCGACAAATGGGGTATTTCATACGAACAGATGGGGCTAAAAATTGGCATAGCCTGTGCTGCAGTTTTTCCGATTTTAATGTTTCTCCTGCTTGTATTTTCAAATCCTCATATTTCAAAAGAATAGGTCTCACGAAAAAAGCAGAGCCATAGCTCTGCTTTTTAATTTCATACGAACTTATTTATCGGAAACCTTAACAACCTCTTTGCCGTCATAATAGCCGCAAGCCTTACAAACCTTATGAGGAAGTTTATATTCGTGGCAATGCGGACACTCCACCATACCAGGAACTTCAAGTTTCCAGTTTGCTCTTCGTTTATCGCGTCTTGATTTAGATACTTTACCCTTAGGTACTGCCATCTCAATCGCACCTCCCTATTTCAGTATCAGTCCATATTCTTCATAATTTCTGCTAATTTTTCCCAGCGCGGGTCAATAATATCTTTGTCGCAATCACAAGTATGCTCATTCAAATTAATTCCGCAGTGCGGACACAAACCCTTGCATTCTTCGCTACACAGATATTTAGCCGATGTATTCATCAAAAAATTACTTACAATAATATCGTCAAGCTCTATTTCCTTGCCCTGATAGAGAATAACCTCTTCATCTTTGGAATTTGCCTCATCCTCACGCATAAGCGTTTCCTTTACAGGGAAATTCACGCTTATTTCAATTAGAGAGGCACATCTTGCACAATGTACATTTGCTTTTCCCGAGACCGTCATATCAAGCTCTAACGCCTTAGAATTATTTGTAATAGTACCAGAGGCTTTAAGCGGTGCAGAAAATTCAAATTCCTCACCCATAAAGCTTATCTGCGGCATATTAAAATCCTCACAGATATTTATTTTACCGTTTTCATTTTTGATAACTTCGGTTAAATCAATCAGCATAATTACTTAAGTTCTACCTTTGCGCCTGCTTCTTCAAGCTTAGCCTTCATAGCCTCAGCCTCTTCTTTTGCAACGCCTGCCTTTACAGACTTAGGAGCTTCGTCAACCAAAGCCTTTGCTTCCTTAAGACCAAGACCTGTAATCTCTCTTACAACCTTGATAACATTAAGCTTTGAAGCGCCTGCTTCTGCAAGTATAACTTCAAACTCTGACTGCTCGCTTGCTGCTGCGCCGCCTTCTGCTGCACCGCCTGCTACAACAACAGGAGCTGCTGCGGATACGCCGAATTCCTCTTCCATAAGCTTTACAAGCTCTGCTACTTCCAATAATTTTAATTCTTTAATTTCATCTAAAATCTTCTGAATGTCTGCCATTTTAATTTCCTCCTAAAATTAGTTTTAATTACTCTGCATCTGCAGGTTTTTCTTCTTCGGGAGCTTTAGCTTCCTCTGTTTGCTCTGTAGCCTCAACTGTCTCTTCAGCCTTTGCTTCTTCGACAGGTGCCTGAGCTGCTTCCTCAGCTTTAGCTTCCTCTGCGGGTGCTTCAGCTGTTTCTTCTACTGCTTCGCCGTTTTTCTTTGCTATAAGGTCGGCAATTTCTACACCGCCCCCAGCAATTGTGCTAAGCAATCTTGCAAGGTTTGAAACGGGGGCATTCAAGCTTCCCATAATCTTTGCAATTAAAGTATCCTTTGAAGGAGTCTTTGCAAGCTTTGTAAGCTCTTCACCGGACAGAACCTTTCCATCCATAAATCCCGATTTAATTTCAACCTTTTCGTTGTTCTTGGCAAATTCAAAAAGAATTTTCGCCGGAGCTACCGGATCTTCCGATATTGCCAATGCAGTAGGTCCGTGGAGAATACTGTCAAGCTCTTCAAGACCAACCTGATTTGCTGCTAAACGAAGTAATGTGTTTTTAACAACAAAATACTTAACTCCTGCAGCTCTTAAATCGTTACGAAGCTTTGTGTCTTCTTCAACTGTAAGACCGCGGTAATCCATCAAAACACCTGTGGTTGCACCGTTTAAAGCCTCAACAATTTCAGCTACCTGAGCTTTTTTTGTTTCTAAAACTTTCTCGTTTGGCATAATGTCACCTCCTGTAAGATTTTATGCCTTTCCCATAAAAGAAAGGCTCTTTTTCGTAGACGAAAAGAGCCGTTTAGTCAAAAAACTAAGTAACACCCTCGGCAGGACTTACCTTTATGCCTGCTGTCTACGGATTTATTTTTAAGCCATATGATTATAGCATAAAAAACATATTTTGTCAATATTTTTTATGAAAGTTTTGATGCGTTAATTTTTATGCTCGGTCCCATTGTTGTAGTAACAACAACGCTCTTTAAATACTGACCCTTTGCAGTTGCCGGCTTAGCCTTGATAATTGCGCCCATCAAAGCGTTAAAGTTATCAGAAAGCTTCTCTTTGCCGAAAGATGCCTTACCGATAGGACAGTGAACGATATTGTTTTTATCAACTCTGTACTCGATTTTACCTGCTTTGATTTCATTTACAGCCTTTGCAACGTCCATCGTAACTGTACCCGCCTTAGGTGACGGCATTAAACCTTTAGGTCCTAAAACCTTACCCAAGCGTCCTACAACGCCCATCATATCAGGTGTTGCAACAACTACGTCAAAATCAAACCAGTTTTCCTGCTGAATTTTCGTGCAAAGATCCATCTCGCCGACATAGTCAGCGCCTGCAGCCAATGCCTCATCAGCCTTAGGTCCTTTTGCGAAAACCAAAACTTTAGCAGTTCTGCCTGTTCCGTGCGGAAGTACGATTGCACCTCTTACCTGCTGGTCGGCATGTCTTGAGTCAACGCCCAGTCTTGCATGAAGCTCAACTGTCTCATCAAACTTAGCCTTTGCTATCTTTGTTGCAAGCTCCATAGCTTCCTGCGGGTCGTAAAGTTTTGTTTTGTCAATCAGCTTTGCGCTGTCTTGGTATTTTTTTCCTCTAAACATATTATTATCCTCCTAATGTGGTCAAACAAGGTTTTTACCTCTCCCACTAAACTAAATCGCACTCGGCGAGATTATTCTCCTACTTCAATACCCATACTTCTTGCGGTACCCGCTATCATACTCATGGCTGCCTCAAGAGAAGCTGCGTTTAAGTCAGGCATCTTCTGTTCTGCAATAGCCTGAATATCGGCTTTGGAAACGGTCGCAACCTTATTTTTGTTGGGAACGCCCGATGCCTTATCAATCTTGCAGGCTTTCTTAAGAAGAACTGCTGCCGGCGGAGTTTTAGTAACAAAAGTGAAGGAATGGTCTGCATAAACGGTAATTACTACCGGTATGATCAGACCTGCGTCTTTTGCTGTTTTTTCGTTAAATTCCTTTGTAAACTGCATAATGTTTACACCGTGCTGTCCAAGTGCAGGACCTACAGGCGGTGCAGGACTTGCTTTTCCTGCCGGAATCTGTAACTTGATATAACCTATGATTTTTTGTGCCATATATGGCCACCTCCTATTATTTCGGGAAAACTTGTCCCGTTGTGGTAAATGCGGGCAAAAATGCCCTCCCACTGTATGCCAGAGGGATATTTCAAGCGGCAATTGCCGCCTAAAAGCTTAATTTATGCTCTTTTCAACCTGAGCATATTCAACCGAAACGGTCTTTTCACGTCCGAACATGAGTACTTTAACGGTAACCTTTCTGCTTTCGTTGTCAATGCTTTCAACTTTTCCTGAAAAGCCTTCCATCGGCCCTGATTTAATATCGACGCTGTCGCCTACTTCAAGGTCAATTCCCTGATAACGCACTTTTTCAACGCCCATATTCTTAACTTCCTCATCAGAAAGCGGAACGGGTTTAGAACCCGGCCCCACAAATCCCGTAACACCTCTTGTGTTGCGGACAACATACCAGCTTTCATCGTTCATTACCATCTTTACTACGACATAGCCGGGGAAAATTTTGCGTTTTACTACTTTTTGTTCACCGTTTTTCTCTTCTATTACGTCCTCCATAGGGACTTCAACGGCTTGAATTAAGTCGCTTATACCGCGGTTTTCAACCGATTTTTCAATATTGGCCTTTACTTTATTTTCATAACCTGAGTATGTGTGTGCAACATACCACTTTGCCTCATCTTGCATAACAATCTCCTCTTAATTAAGAAAATTTTGCCGTTATTTAACAATAAGCGACAGCAATTTTTCAAATCCGGCGTCAAGCAAAGATAACACAATCGTAGTTATGGCAACAAAAGCCAGAATAACAACGGTATTGTGAAAAAGCTGCTCTTTGGTAGGCCACGAAACCTTTTTCATTTCAGATTTTGTTTCTCTGAAAAATCTCATAGCTCTGTTTTTCTTTACAGTTTTGTTTTCAGCCATAACAGATTCTCCTTACTTTGTTTCCTTATGCAGAGTGTGCTTTCTGCAGAATTTACAATATTTGTTCATTTCCAATCTGTCCGGATCGTTTTTCTTATTCTTCATTGTGTTGTAATTTCTCTGCTTACATTCCGAACAAGCCAAAGTAATTTTTACTCTCATTGTTACACCTCCGTATGAGAAATCATAATAACGGGCAGTTTTTTGCATACAAAAAAAAAGAACCTGCCGCTTAGCCTTTTGATTATACCATCAATATTTTCCATTGTCAAGCATTTTTTTTATTTTAACAATAATTTTAAAAAAAATTTTTTTGAGCATAATAAAAAGAGATAATTTTAATTTAAGAAAGGAGATTACAATGTCTGAAATTGTTATAACAAAATCACCTCCTTTATGCGGAAATATAATATGCTCGGGTTCCAAAAATGCAGCACTTCCCATTCTTGCCGCAACGATCCTCACAAAAGGAAAAAATATTATACAAAATGTTCCTCGTCTTACAGATACTGAAAATATGCTTGAAATTCTCACCGCCCTCGGCGGTGTTTGCAATATAAACATAAATACTGTGGAAGTAGATTTTACCGATTGCCGTGAGTATTCAGCCTCCTATGAGCTTATGAATACTTTCCGCGGCTCTTTTTTCCTTGCCGCGCCAATACTTTCACGTATGGGCAGAGCAAGAATTTCTATGCCGGGCGGCTGTCCTATCGGAAACCGACCTATCGACCTTCACCTAAAAGGTTTTGCGGCAATGGGTGCAGAAATAGAAAATGGGCACGGATATGTGGATTTGTACTGCGAAAAGTTAAAAGGAGCGAAAATTTACCTTGATTTCCCGAGCGTCGGTGCAACAGAAAACCTTATCATGGCGGCAGTTATGGCAGAGGGTGAAACCATAATCGAAAATGCAGCGGCAGAGCCTGAGATTACCGATCTTGCCAACTTTTTGATTAAGCAGGGTGCAAAAATTCACGGTGCAGGCAGCGATACAATAAAAATATTCGGTGTAAAATGCTTAGAGCCTGTAACCTATTCCGTCATTTCGGACAGAATTGAAGCAGGCACATTTATGAGCGCCTTTGCTATAACCGGAGGACACGGAAAAATCGAAAACGTTAATCCCGTACACTTAAAGCCTGTAACTGCAAAGCTAAGGGAAATGGGCGCATATGTTGACGAGCACAGAAATTACATCAATATTGACGCGTCAAAAAAACTCAGCTCGGCGAATATAAAGACTCTTCCCTTTCCGGGCTTTCCAACCGATATGCAGGCTCAGTTTTCCGCCCTGCTTTGTGAGACGGAAGGGTCGGGGATTATTGTTGAAACCGTTTTCGAAAACAGATTTCTGCACATCGGCGAGCTTAACCGTATGGGCGCAAATATACGCATTGACGGAAGAAGCTCATATATTGAGGGCAACAAACACTTAAGCGGTGCAAATGTTTGTGCGATGGATTTGCGCGGAGGGGCATCTTTGGTTTTAGCAGGACTTTGTGCCGACGGTGAAACACGCATAACAGGAGCAAATCATATAAAAAGAGGCTATGAAAACCTCTGCGGAAAACTAAGGTCAATAGGTGCAAATATTTTTTTGGAATAGTACTTTTATTTGTTCAGGCTATGTGATATAATATGGGAAGTGATTTACAAAAGAAGGAGTTTTCTTTATGCAAATGAAAATCATAACAGGCGGTGCAGGCAGCGGGAAAAGCAATATGCTATACAATCTTATGCTTGAAAATCTTGCCAAAAATCCCGATTGTCGCGCTGTTTTAATCGTACCCGAGCAATTTTCATTTTCTGCAGAGAAAACTCTGTTATCATCTCTTGGCGGACTCGGAATAAACCGCGTTGAGGTCCTTACGTTTTCACGGCTTTTAAAGAGGTATCTTCCCAAAACCAACCGCCTTTTATCAAGCGGAAAAATGATGCTGATACAAAAGGCGGCAAAGTCTGCAAGCGAGGATAATGTGTTTTATTTCTCATCAAACCGTTCAGGCTTTATTGACCAGCTTTTTGATCTATTTTCAGAACTTAAACGCTACGGGATTTCTCCCGAAGATTTTGACGGCATTGATATAGATAATACTCATACAGCAAAAAAGCTGTCTTCTGTAAACGAAATTTACAAAAAATACTCTGAAAGTTTTTCCGTTGATTTCACTGACAGCGATGATGAAATGTCACTTTTTGCCGATATTGCCGAAAATACCGATATTTTCGGCAATACCTTCTTTTACATAGACGATTACAGTGATTTTATGCCAACCCACTACCGCATAATAGATGCATTCTTGAGACGTTCTCGGGGCGTTTATTTTACTCTTTGCATTGATGATACAATGTCGGGCAGTTTATTTGAACCTGTTACAAAGACAAAAAACAGACTTATTTATTCTTGTGAAAATCTGGGCGTACCCTATGATATTGTAAAACTTTCAAAAAAGTGTGATTACATAACTGCGGAGGATATTCGCCACCTGATCGGGAACTGGGAAGAAAAAACGCCTTTTGCCAAAAAAAGCGAAAATATCTCCATATTTAACGCTCTTGATATATACTCCGAGGCAGAACACACCGCTGCAGGTATAATATCACTCGTCCGCGACTATGGTATGCGATTCCGTGATATTGGAATAATCTGCGGTGATATGGAACAATATCTGCATATTTTAACCTCTGTATTTTCCGATTTTAATATACCGTTTTTCACAGACGAAAAACTGTCGGCAGCTATGCACCCCGTTGCAAAAACCGTACTATCGCTATTTCAGATAATCAATGAAAACTGGAGCTATTCGGCCGTTTTTGACTACTTAAGGACGGGGTATATTTATACAAAGTCAGAAAACGGCATATCTGCGGTTTCTCAAGAGGATATTGACCTTTTAGAAAATTACGTGCTTACCTATGGCATAAAAGGAAAAAAGGCGTGGTTTTCCGAATGGATTGATGCGGGCGGAACTGCTTTTGATGAAGTTACGGGAAACACACATTGCGAGGAATTTGACCTTGAAAGACTAAATTCTTTAAGGCTTTTGATAACTACGCCTTTTTCAAATTTTTTAGAAAACAAAGGACGTACCGCAGAAGCTATCGCTGAAGCAGTATATAATTTTATGTGTGACATAAATCTGTATGACGGACTTATTACAGAATGTGCCGCGTTTGATGATTTGGGCAAGCGCAACGAATCGGAACAGTTTAAACAGGTATGGAATTTTATTATAGAAACCCTTGACCAGCTTGTGACCGTTTCAGGAAACGGTTTAATAAGCCGTGAGGAATTTGCCGACCGATTTTTGTGCGGTCTGTCAAAATGCGAAATAGCGATAATTCCTTCAGGTCTTGACCGCGTGTCATTGGGTACAGTTTCGCGAAATTCCCCCGCACGTGTTAAAGCTCTTTTCATAATAGGAGCCATTGACGGACTATTCCCTAAGGTTTCGGACGGAGGAAATATACTTTCAGATTATGACAGAAGCGTAATATCCTCCTCGCTAAAGAAACATGGCAAAGAGCTTGCACCCGATAATGCAGGCAGAATCATGCTGGAAAACTTTAAATTCTACCGCATTATTTCTACAGCGTCGGAAAAACTTTTTATCAGCTTTCCTTCCGCTGACCGTGAGGGCAATGCGGTAAATCCAGCCCATTTTGTGTACGATTTAACTAAAATGTTTAACATAGAAATTGAAGAAAATATTATCACTCCGCCCCCTGTATCTGAGATTTTATCTTCACCCAAGCGCGGATTTCACTATATGCTTTTAAAACTTTCAGAATACTATGAGGACACTCCCGAAAGGCTGTGGCAGAGAGTTTATGACTGGTATTCACATAACCCTGAATACAGCGGAAAACTTGATATTTTAAATGCCGCCGCTCTATACAAAAAGATACAGCCTGCTCTGTCGGCAAAAAGAGCAGAACTTTTATACGGGAAGAATAAAAAATACAGCATTACAGCTCTTGAAAACTACGAAAAATGCCCGTTTTCATATTATCTTGAGCGCGGACTCAAGCTTTCCGAGCAAAAAGAACAAAAAATTGAAGCTTCACATATCGGAAGCCTTATCCATACCGCAATATACGAATTTTGTAAGGCGGTGGAAAACGGTGCATCGTCGCTTTCGGAAATTCACAGCCGATGGACCTCCCTTACCGATGAGGACTGCGAAAGAATTACCAGCTCTGTTATGGAAAAAATATCAGAAAAAGT